>JALVST010000062.1 GCA_027024205.1 Flavobacteriales bacterium
CTAAAAAAGTCCAAATCTATATAAACTTTTTCATCTGCGGGACAATAAAAGGGCCCTGTTGCCGAATTGGCCATACCACAAGCCGCCGGTGTGGAACCGGAGTATAAAACCAACTTGGGATAACGGTATTGGGTGTGCAGTTCGTTACGAAAAATTTTAGACCAGACATCTTCAGTGTCTTTAAAAACAACTTTGGCAAACTCTGCCAATTCATCATTAGGCTCATGTCCGGTTGTTCGGGTTTGTCCGGCAGGCACCGTTTGGGGTTGTTGAAGCATTTCGGTAGGCGCTTCACCTGTCAATAAAGTATATGCAATAAAAAATATAATGGTACCAATACCGATAGTACCACCTACTACACGACCACGACGTCCTCTGCGGTCTTCTACATTTGTACTGGTTTGTCTGCCTCTCCAACGCATGAAATTGTTTTTATTTTAATGTTTTAACAAAAATACAAAACTTTGTTGAATTAAAATTGACAATAAGAGAAATAGAAATTATACCAAACTCCTTATCATCGGTTTTTATTTGCAATCGTTTTTTTTTTGGGTATTCACAACCCTTATATTTTTTTTCGGCTTCTTTCAGAAAGAGACACTATTTCACCAACCTTAATAAGAATTCCTGTATAATATCACTTTATATTTTATATATTTCAATAAAAAAAGGAACTTTATCACCAAAAATTGCACTTCACTTGATAAGCTTATATTTTTATTTTATACCATTTAAAAAAAATTAAATTATGAAAAAAATAATCATTTTCTTAAGCATAATTCTCTTATCCTCTTGTTCAGACAAATTGTCAAATAGTGAAGCTGAAGATTTAATTTCAGAACATTTTAATTTACCCAAAAAAGAAATATGGGTATTTGAACACAATATATCACATGTTGGTTGGAAAGCTTATTATGATAGATATCAGCCATTAGTAAGAAAAAATTTATTAATTACACGCAAAAAAGGTAGAGGTTTATGGAGTTCTCTTTATACATCACCAACAAAAAAAGGGAAAAAATATGTCGTTAATGATACCGGAAAAAAATTTGAAGTAGAATTGTGCACTCTCAAATTTGGGAAAGTTCTTAGCATACATGAAGAACCGCAAACAAACACAGCAAAGGTAAAATTTACTCTTGTTAGAACAAATTTTACGCCTTTTGGCGAGCTCTATAGAACGCATTATGATGATAAACCATTAGAAAAGACAATAACAAAATCTGTATTGTTTAAAAAATTTAATGATGGATGGGGTGTAGCTGATTTTGAAAAATTAGAATTTATTAAACATTACTAGTGTCCCGGTTTACCTTTTATAGACTTATTATTAAACAATTGCTTTGCATGTTTATGTCATCTAAAATTAAACAAGCATAAACAGATTGGCTTAAAATTTTTTTATATTTGATAAGCCGTTAGTTGTAACTTTTTCCTATTTGTATTTTCGCACCAATTTTCCCAATGTCAAGCCTTGTCCCAAGATAGAAAATACGACGATCATATAAGTCATAACCAGGAATACATCACGATGCATTTCTTCCGGAATAGTCAGAGCCAACGCAATGGAAATACCACCCCGCAAACCACCCCACGTCATAATCAAATCGGTTTTGGGGACAAATTTGATTTTACGTTCAAAATATGTTAAAAGCGGTTTGACCGACAGATAACGGCTGATTAGAACGATGATGATGCCGGTTAATCCGGCTATAATCTCGTTAAACTTGAATGAAACTACCAGAAGTTCCATGCCAATCATAACAAAGAGAATCGTATTGAGCAACACATCGACTAGTTCCCAAAATTTATCGACATAAGCTTCTGTAATTTCACTCATCGCATTGTTACGAACCGTATCATTCCCGATAACCAAACCGGCGGTCACCATGGTTAAAGGAGCCGAGACATGGGTTTTATGTGCCAAAACGGTGCCGCCCATCACTAAAGCCAGGGTGACCATCACCTCGGCATCAAAATTGTCAATAGTTTTCATCATTTTGTAAGCAATCCAACCCAATACCAATCCCAAAGCTATGCCGCCCAAAACTTCTATACCGAACAATTTAAAGACATCTGTAATATGAAAATTTTCAACTCCTTGCTTGGCTATTTTAAAAATGCTTAAAAAAATCACCACGCCGATACCGTCGTTAAAAAGCGATTCGCCTACGATGACGGTTTCTACTTTTTTATCAATACCTATTTTTTTTAAAATACCGAGTACGGCTATGGGGTCTGTCGGGGAAATCAAAGCACCGAACAACAAGGTATAGATAAAATCGATATGAAAACCTAGTAACTTCAAAGCAAAGTAAATCAATCCGCCTACCAAAAATGTAGAAATCAATGTACCTGCAAAGGCAAATCCCAAAACGGGACCACGTTGTACTTTGAGCTGTTCGAAATTGGTGTGCATGGCACCGGCAAACAGCATAAAGCTCAACATCATATCGAGTAAAACTTCAGAAAAGTTGATTTGACTGATCAGTTCTTTTTGGTGGTTAAACAAAACCGGATTGATATAACTCGATACAATGGTTATCAACGTAAAGATAATAGCTATCAACATTAAACCTATTGTCGTTGGTAATTTGAGATATTTTTCATTCAAATATCCGAAAACCGCCGACATGACTACAATGATTGAGGCTATTTCAAAATATGCCATTTTTTTTGGTAATGATGCTAATTTAAATTTTCTATTTTTTTATTTGACAATAATCTTATATGAGAAGCTGTTGGTGTCAGATGTCAAATTGATAATATAAACACCGTTTCTTGTCAAATTAACTTTTTGATTTATTTTATTGACTGCATGATATACGATTTTACCGGTAATATCGGTAATTGTAATATCATAAGCATGAGGATTCCCTATATAAAAAATACCGGTTGAAGGATTGGGGTAAATATTGATACCGGTTGTATCCATTCCGGCAATATTTAGAGCGCTGTTTTCATATACTCTTACATGTCCGGCATCTGTACCGTTATCATCATTATAAGGTTCTCCGATAGCAACAATAGTACCGTCAGCACTGAGACTGACAGCGTGTCCCGTATTATCTGCGGCGTTTTCTCCGTCAATATCCAACCCGATTTGAGTCCAATTTTGAGCTTGCACACAGGTAAAGAGCAATATGTAGAATACAGATAAAAAAAATGTTTTTTTCATAGTGTTGTTTTTTTATAAATTTTAGGGATGTACGAAATGATTAGACAAATATAAATAATATGTTTTAAATCCGGGAATCAATTTAAATACGGATTTAAGGGAGCATTTTTCCAAATCACGTTTTCAGGATTGATTGCTATGATTTTTTCTTTCCAGATATTACGGGGATTTATATCAAATACATTGATGTCATTTGGCGTTACAAACCAGGCTTTTTCTTTGATTTCGCCTGTCAATTGACCGGGAGCCCAACCGCTGTATCCCAAGAAGAACCGGATATTATTTTGGTCTAATAAATTTTCTTTAAACAAATGTTTGATTGTTGCAAAATCACCCCCTATATAAAGTTTTTTAACCGGATCAAATAGAAATCCATCCGGAATCAAACCGGGAACATTATGAATAAAGAAAAGATTGGAAGTTTCTACGGGACCGCCGTTCCATAATTGTATATTGGCGGGGATTTCGGGAAAAATGTCATTTAAACGCAGTATTACCGGCTTATTGAGTATAAATGCCATGCTTCCCTTGTCATTGTGTTCGGTCAATAACAAAACGGATTGATTGAAAATGTGGTCTAATAACAATTCTGGAGTTGCCACTAGTAATTTGCCGCTGCCGGGTTTCATAAGATTTGTTTTATAGTTGTTAAGCTGAGTTCAAATATAATACCAATATCAAAAATACGGAAATTTTGACATAAAAAAAAGAGACTGTCTCAAAAGGGCAGCCTTTTTTTGTTTTTTGTAAAAAAAAAAAAACGGGAGAATTTCTTCCCCCGTTGAGCCCGTCTCTATTACTTTTGAGACAGCCTCTTAATATTCATTCACAATACGGTATTTCTTTTTATTTCAACACAACAAGCCAATAGTCCAACATACCTCCGTGATAATTATCTACATCTCCACCGTCCGATCCAACATATCCGGCAACAGCAATCTTACCGTCAGTATTGACATCAACACTATAACCGGCATCTAATGCCGGGCTTCCCAAACATTTTTGCCATTTCATATTCAAATCGCTGTCGAGCTTGAACACCCATATATCCACTTGACCATTATTGCCAGAAACATCTTGATCATTAGATCTCACTTCTCCGGTAATAAAATAATCATTATTTGCAGTAATAAATAAATCATGTGCAAAATCATTAGCCCCTCCTCCAAATGATTTTTTATCCAATACATTACCATTATTATCGGTTTTAACAACATAAAAATCAGTAGCACCATGATTATCGGAAGCCTCATGATTTAATCCTACTATTACAATATTTCCGTCTTTATCTTCCTTGGCAATCATACCTTTTCCGTAGTCTATACATTTTTCCCAGATAATAGAACCGTCTGCCGATGATATTTTGGCCAGGTAAATATTATCACTACCATCATTGGTATTTCCGGCTATACCCGGGGAAGTCGATTCACCGGTTACAATTAAATTCCCATCTGACAATAATTTAATACTTCTCATCATATCGTCTCCCGTACCACCCAAATATTTTATCCATTGAACTGTGCCTGACGAAGAAAGTCTTGCAACAAAATTTGTGAGATTTCCGTTTTGAACGGAAACATTGCCGTTTGTAGAAGCCGTATTACCTAAAAGATAAACCGAGCCGTCACTCTTTTCGGTAACTGCCATAATATAGTCATCACCATTTCCACAAGCTTTATATACCCATTGCAGATTGCCTGAATGATCTACTTTCATAAGAAATCCGTCGATGATGGAACAGCCTGTGTTAAAATCGCCGTCATTAGAACCCGTATGACCCGAGATCAAATACCCACCGTCAACTGAAATTTTCATACCGGAAGGATTATCCAATGCCATATCGGGCTGATTACCTCCGAAAGTTTTTTGCCACTCTATATCCCCTTGTGCATTAACTTTAACCAACCACAAGTCATTAGAAGCAAAACGTTTGGTTACATCGCCGTCCGATGAAAGGGTTTGTCCGT
>JALVST010000063.1:0-550 GCA_027024205.1 Flavobacteriales bacterium
ATACCGAATAATCAGACGATAATACCCATTCAGGCAAAACGCGCAATATCTCAAATTGTGTACGTGGAATGTTGGAATATTGGGCAAGTATTTCATCTATGCCGGCAATTTTACCTTTCAACGGATCAACAAGCCATATTGGATTATCTTTTTTACCGATTGCAAAAAAAGGCAATCCTGATGTATCCGTGAATCGTTTGATGGCGCCGTATATATTAATATTTGCCATCCAAAGAATGTCCAGCTTTGAATTCAGCTTTATAATATAATCATCTTGCTTATTTCTGTGAATTGTGTGATTCGCAGGGATATAGATATTTTTTTGGCTGTCGACGGTAACCAAACCTAGTTCAATACTCCAAGGCGTCATAAAAAGCTTGTCGCCGTTTTTATCCTTTAGATATTTCTCTGCTTCTATCGTTTTCGTTTTAATATTGTAGATTCTGACAATTATTTCCGTAGGAAGCATTGGCGGCCCGCCACTGGTTTTAGGCATTCGTTTCCCCGATGACGATTCGATGTATGCTTCAATTTTTATCCGTTCACGTAT
>JALVST010000063.1:560-5133 GCA_027024205.1 Flavobacteriales bacterium
CGTATGGAATCCCTTTGCGCTTTTATCTGATCGATTTCAGCCAAATATTGTTTCCATTGTTCGTATTGATTCTCATAGCGGGCTTTTTTTGCCTCGGCAAGCAACTTGACATATTTATCCGAAAGATCTCTTTCTTGCCGGTACAAATCCTCGCCATCTCTGCGAAAGTCAGGGTTTTTGTACCTCTCTTGTTTTAGCAATACAATTCGCTGGGAATCCAGCCAGCCTGCATGCGTCTCGCTGTCCAAAATAGGATGGTCTAATGCCTCGCCGGTTTTCAGGTTTATAATTTTAAATTCGGTGTCGCGGTCAGATTCGTCCAAAGGCTCCGTAGGCATGAGGTGCTTTTTATCCGGGGATAGTCTCCATACTAGACCCGAGCTGTACGTTTGCCATCGTTCCTTCATGGAAGCCAGATCGATAGCCCTGATCGTGTCGGGTTCCTCGGGATAACCTCTGAAAGCTTCGTGTCCTGCGGTGACCACGATGTATATATTTAATTCTTCGACGATTTTGGCAAACTTTACGGTTGAACTGCGACGTACAAATTGCAACAACTCCACGCCATCTCGGCTATAAAGCGTTGTTGTTTTTGTCCGTGCTGTTTTATGATATATGCTTGTAGAGACATAATTTTTTGTGACGTCGATTCGTTTTATTACTTCATCGTTTGATTTTTCTAGTTGAAGTTCTTGACACGATATCCTTGAAAATAAAAAAAGTATAAAGAAAAGAGTTTTAAACTTTATTGCTTGGTCCATAATTATCTCCCTGAATTTAATATAAAGAATTTCTGAAATTATTTACCTTTTATATTCCTCGAATAACAGGTTTAAATTGCCTAAAACTGCATGCTTATTCTAATATTATAGTATCGGCCGCCCATTTTATTTTTTACTCTTGTGTTCCATGGAGTATAACTGTAAGATAATACATTAAAATGATTGAACAAATTAAGTACTTCCTCGCGTAAAGAGATTTTTAAACCACTCCTAAATTCAAATTGTTGAGTAAAGCCAACATCAAATCGTCCATATAGCGACGTCCTGCCGCTGTTTCGTTTGGCTTTTATAACCATGTAAGTATTGGTTTCTTCATTAAAACGCATAGATTGAGGAGTGTATGGGAAGCCGGTTCCATATAGTATCCTTAGGTACATAAAAGAGTTTTTAAATTTGCTCATCTTATCTTGAGCAAAAAATGACAGTTGATGTTTTCGTTCCGAAGGCATCGGCAGATAACCATAACTGTCTCCCACAATATCCTCGCGTGCGCTTAAAAAAGAGTAGCTAAGCCGATTTGTTAAATCCTTTGCAGGCTTCCATCCAAGCTGCATATCAAAACCGTAAATTCGACCTTTTGAATCATTTTCCCCGGAATAAATGACTTGAACGTCATTAATTCTATAAGATATTAAATCTGATAGAGATTTATAATAGGCTTGAGCCTTTAATTGCGTTTTCCACCAAAACGGCCCATCGACGCCGAAAGTGAATACTGTAGATTTTTGGGATTTCAGATTTGTTCCTTCATCCTGGTGTAAAAGTTCTTTATACACAGGGGGTTGTGAAAAAGACCCCGCGGAAACTGTAAGATAATGTGATGATCGAATCTTAATCCCGAGTAATGCCCGATACATAAGGAGTTGTTCATCGGTCTGCTCGACCAAACTGCCGCGCAAGCCAAGCCGTAAAAAAGAGTTTTTTGTAAGTATGGTTTTTAGCTGTCCGTACACACTATATGTACTGCTGTTATTTTTCATATCAAGAGCAAAATTGGTGGACGGCTGTATCACAAGAATTGTATCACGGCTAACGCTATAGTTGTATTGGGAAATAAAAGAAGAAATATCAAAGCTGTTCCATTCAATGCCAAAATCACATCCGACATAAGATATATTTTTAGTATGCAAGTTGAGCCTGGCATTATAATAGACACCCCTGAATTTAGAATTTGCATACTCGTTAAGCAGCATGGAGTCCGGTTTGGAAATTATCCATGGGTGCGGAGTGTATCTTAGCAGACCGCTTAAAGCTGTATGCTCAATTTCGTCTTGTCGAAAAATAGATGCAGAGCAGGAAATATAAAATTTATTGGAGTGCGAGTATTTTAATTTAACGCCTAACAGGCTTGTATCGAACTTGTAATCCTGCTTGCTGTCGTTGTAGATAAAGTTATGATAGCCCGTATAGTAACTTGTGTATGTATATGTTTGCGGCAAAAAGCGAAACTCGCTTTTTGCATGAATTGTTTGCCATGAAAAAGATACTTTTTTGTATGGCCTATATATACCGGATGTCTGAAAATCCTGGTAAAAAGGCAGATAAACGCCTCTTTTCAAGGCCGATTTGAATAAATATCCATAATCAGTTTTTCGCCATCCGGCCATTATAAATAATTCAGGACTCGGTTGAAATTTTATTACTCCATCAAATCCTGTCGTGCCGATGTCAAAAAGAAAAGTTGTCTTTTTGAAACTATTTTGGGCATATTCGATGTCCAGAACAGATGACAGCTTGTCCGAATAAAGCACAGAATAGTTGCCTAAATTCAGGTTCATGCGTTTTACCATTAAAGGGTTGACAAGCGATGGATTTTCCAAAAAGCCCTTTCTGACAATCTGAGGCTGATAAATTATAAATCCGTTTATGCGGATCAAATTTTCATCGTAATTTCCTCCTCTTGCATTAAAAAAATTCGTCTGATCGTTTTGAGAAGCAACGCCCGGCAATATTTTTATCGCCTGCATTGGATCTGGAACAGGAGACGCTAGTTCCCGGATATTTTTTTCTTTAATTTTATAACCTGCTATTTCGGGCGTGGCCATTTCCGCTTCTACAAATAGTTCTTCAGACACGAGAACTTTTTGTGCTAGCCTTATATTGAAATGTATGCTATCGCATGCCTTGAAAAGAAATTTTTTCTTGTTTTTTTCATAGGCTATATGTTGGAAGACAATTCTTCCTGTTTTTTTATTTGCAATGAGGCAAAAACGCCCCTCCACATCCGTTATACCTCCAATATTTGTATTCTCAATAAAAACATTTACTCCCTGGATTGCCGTAGTATTAACACTGTCCGTGACAACCCCTGTAAGATATAACGGTTGAGAAAATAAATTTGATTGAATGAAAACAAAAGTTAGAGAAAAAATTAAAGTAGATTTAAACAACATGAATTATATTGCCTCCATAAAATTAAAGCGCCGGAAGATAGATATCTTCCGGCAAAGTGTGCTATTTCGTCATGAACTTGATAATAAAACAGTTATCGGTCCACAATTGTAGACATTCCCTGATGTTGAGTGAACTGTCAAGCTTATATTGTAATACCCATAAGCTATTGTCGTAGGTATTTGTGAAACTGAAAGCGTACTCGTTGTCGCCTCACATACCGTTTGCCCTAAAATATTTACAACACGCCAGTGATAGCTAAATGTTTTTCCGAGTATGCTCATTGTATCAACATACCATGATTGCCCATTTCTTGGTGTTGCTACTGTTGGGCCATGGATGGTCATATCTATTTCAACATTAATATAATATTCTCCATCAGCGTTAGCCCAATATTGGTTGTCGCCGTGCAAATAAATGCGCCAAAAGTGGCGGCCAAGATCAAACGTTTTTGTATATTCCCGCTCAGAATAGGAGTTTTGCAAATCTTCATAATTGCCATCGGCCATCAGCTCCCATTTGTCGAAATTGTGAGGCGCCGAGGTTGGTTCCGACCATGACAAATTTATTCCATCTGTGCTCCTAAAAACTTCATCCGAAGGGCCAGTAAGGTAAAAGTATGGTTTGTCCATAGGTATAGCTTTACTTGCAAAACGAAGCTCATTCTTTTGTATTATAGGTCCCGAAGGGTTGCTTGTTTTTGAACAACCAATTAATATTGTGAATACACAGAGAATAATAGCAGTTAGCATATTTCTTGTTTTTCTCATTTTTTCTCCTAAATTTAAAATGTCATCATGTCCATGTGCAATAGTGATGGCCCGGGGGAATAGTACTGACCTGCTATTCCCCCTATCTCTTTATCGATCGCATAGCGAATTACCTCCTTTCCGGTTTTTAAGATAAATAATTTGGTGTTTTGGGGAAATTGGATTTCCCCAACTTTGAATTCTATTAGCTCACATTTTACTTTAAAGAGGGGGCGCCGTTAATGCAAGGCCAAGGGTAAAAAGATTCTTCAAAGTAATAGTGTTTTTCAATATCAAAAATCTCTCATCAATTCAGAAAAATTTAAAAATTTTCATAATGTCATCTTGTTGTGAAGGAAAAAGCAAACCGATCATCAAGCAAAGCTGAATACAGCCAGGTATACTTTTACAGATTTCATATCGCCCCCTTTTTTTATTTCATCCTTACAAGATAGCCCTTTGTGTGTTGTTGGTTGAGATACAAATATAAAATGTCTCCCTTATGATCACAAATCATGTCTCTGGTATATCTTGAATTCCAATTCTTTTGAAAAACAAAATGTTTTCGTAAATGTCCATTGGCGTCAAATTTTAGTACTTCAAAGTATTTTTTATCTCGAGAACGATCTTTCCACCTCGTTTTGTTAATGG
>JALVST010000064.1 GCA_027024205.1 Flavobacteriales bacterium
GAATGGTTTGAAGCTGTTAAAGATCAAGTGGTTTTAAAGGAAGCAACCGTTTTAAAATTGGATTTAAAAGCCTTTGACAAGTTGCGACAAAAAGATTTGTTTCTCTTTCATTGGTTGTCTGAGTATGCTTTTACGGATATGGAAGGTGTCCGACAATTATTGACAAATCAAACTGGCAAGGAAATATTCAGCAAAGAATTTCGTTTAACCAAACATGGTGATTTTTTATTATTGCAGAAATTTGAAAATAAAGAACCTCAAATTTTTAAGCTGGATGAATTTACGCGAGAAATTGAACTTCCCTTACGGTTAAAATGGAAAATAATTGATAGAAATGACATAGATGATAATGTTTTTAAAAAGGCCAAATCCCATGAAATTTATATCGATTATGAAATGGTTGAATTTCCATTAACATTACGAAAATGGGAAGCAGGCGATTATTTTTATCCGATAGGTATGTCAGGGAAAAAGAAATTGAGCGACTATTTTACGGACCTTAAATTGTCCCGTCCCGGTAAAGAAAAGATTTGGTTGCTTTGTAACCGGAATGATATTGTTTGGGTTGCCGGAAAACGTATGGATGAGCGTTATAAAATCACACGGAAAACAAAAAAAATATTACATTTGCAGTTATTTGAGGAAATGATGAGTTGATGAATGATGAATTAGGAAATGATAAATATTCTAAATAAATTAAACAAAAACAAAATAACATGAAAAAACTTTGGCTGATATTTTTCTGGATTTCCTTTACTGCTGTATCTCAAATGGGACAACAGCAAATTGTCAATCCGCTTAAATGGCATACGAGTGTCCAAAAAACGGGTAATGATACTTACAATTTGATTATTGAAGCCGATATTGAAGATGGCTGGCATTTGTATTCACAATTTAACGATCCGAAGGGGTCTTTACCTATTGAATTTGAGTGGCACAATGCCAAAGGCAATTATGAAGTCATCGGTAAAGCCAAAGAAATCAATACGCATAAAGCTTATAATAAAGTTTTTAAAGTAACGGAAACATTTTTTTCAAAACACGCCAAACTGATTCAACCGGTTAGAGTTTTGAAAAAAGGTTTGAAAAAAATCGAGGTCACGCTTTACGGTCAAGCCTGTAAAGAATCTTGTATTCAAATCAAAGAAAATTTCAGTTTTGATTTGACCAAAGCTAAAACAGTAAAACCGGAGAAATCCAAAACCGGAAGTGCTACAAAAGAAACCGGAAAAACCAATAAGAGTGCTACACAAACGGCAGATGTTTCAAAGGAGAAACAAACACAACAAACTCAAACACAACCTGAAAAAATACAAAATCAATCTGTAGAAAACGGACAAGATATTGCTGTTACAGACAGTGTAAAACAAGACAAAAAAGATTTGACCGAAGGCGGAAAATATACGCCTGTTCCCGTCCCGAAAGATGAAACTGAAGGGGGTGAGAAAGTAACCGAAGCCGGTGATGTGCCTGTACAACCCAAAAAACGAACCGATTGGAGTATTTTTTGGACAGCGTTTATAGCAGGTTTATTGGTTTTATTAACGCCTTGTGTTTTTCCGATGATACCTTTGACCATAAGTTTTTTTACCAAACAAAATGAAAAAAGTGCCGGTGAAGGAAGACGGAATGCTTTGGTTTATGCTATTTCCATCGTATTGATTTATGTAGCATTCAGTTTGCCGTTTCATTTACTTGAGAAAGTGGACAGTTCGATGTTTAATGCTATGGCGACGAATACCTGGGTTAATTTATTTTTCTTTACCATTTTTGTTTTATTTGCTTTGAATTTATTCGGCGTGGAAAAACTCGATCCGGTTCGTTTGATACCCCAATCGTGGGTCAGTTCTGCCGATAAACAATCTAACAAGGGTGGTATTTTAGCCGGTTTTTTTATGGCTCTGACTTTGGTGATTGTTTCTTTCTCTTGTACAGGTCCTGCATTAGGCTTTATATTGGGTAATGTGGCTAATAGCGCAGGTGGAGCCGTTTCATTGACTTATGCCATGCTTGGTTTCGGTTTGGGTATTGCCATTCCGTTTGGTATTTTGGCTTTTTTCCCTGTTTTACTTAATAAATTACCCCGTTCGGGGGCATGGCTTAACAGTGTTAAAGTAATTTTCGGTTTTATCGAATTGGCGTTTGCTTTCAAATTTTTATCCAATGCCGATTTGGTCAACCAATGGCACTTTTTACAAAGAGAAGTTTTTATTGCCATCTGGATTGCCATAACGTTTAGTATGGCTATGTATCTATTTGGAAAAATCCGTTTGCCTCATGATGCACCTGTTGAATATTTGAGTGTTTTCAGATTTTTACTCGGGCTGTTTACTTTATCATTTGCTTTTTATTTGTTACCCGGTTTGTGGGGGGCGCCCTTAAATATTATCAGTGGTTTTCCGCCTCCGATGAAATATGCCGAGTCTAAATTCGGCGTAGGCTATACCAAAGCAGCCGGTTCGCAGAGACAAACCCATCAAATACTGCCCGAAGGAGCCGAATATGGTCCTAATAATATTATCGCTTTTGATGATTATGACGTGGCTATGGCATATGCCAAAAAAGTCAACAAACCCCTATTGATTGATTTTACCGGCCGGGCATGTCAAAATTGCCGCCTGATGGAAGAAAATGTTTGGAGTAAAGATAAGATTTTGCCTATTTTTAAAAATGAAGTCGTTCTGGTATCGCTCTTTGTTGATGAACGCACTAAATTACCCGAAGATAAACAATATATTTCTAAATATACCGGTGATAAAGTAACAACTGTCGGCCAAAAATGGAGTGAATTCGAAACTTATAAGTATAAAAATAATTCACAACCACTCTATGTGATTGAAAATCACGAAGGAAAAAATATGAATGAACCGATAGGTTACACGCCCGAAGTAGATGTATATTACAAATGGCTTAAAAAAGGTATCGAAAACTTTAAAAGACAACAAAAATAAACGGAAACCGGTTGTAAATCAACCGGTTTTTGTTTTAAGTTTGATAGAGACGACTCGGTTAAAAATCGTAACTTTGTCAAAATCTATTTAAGTGCAAAGATTTTTTTATACCATATTATTATCATTTTTTTTCTTAACCTTATCCGGACAAATTATTAAAGGAAAAGGAAAGAAAGGGGGAGTCAGAAGAGTCAATTTTCCAAACGATAAGGTAGAAAATCCGAGAACTAACAAAGACAGTATAAAAATTAAAATCAGAAAATTACCGGCTACCGATTATAAGATTTTTACAATAAAAAATGACACAGCATCTGTTGATACAACATTGACTATCAGGGATTATTACCGTTTTAATCCTTTGTATAAAGATGATTTTACATATTTGACTTTTCAAAACATCGGACAACCTGTAATGCCATTGATTTTTGATGTGACAACGGATGATATACGTCCCGGGTTTGTGGCTGATACCAAATTAACCGATTATTGGAAACATTCGCAAACGCCTTTCTTTAAAACGCCAACACCTTATTCCGATTTAAGTTTTATCAACGGTATCAAACAAGGTCAAGTGGTCAATTCAATTTTTGCGACCAATATTACATCGCAACTCAATGTTGCTGCCGGTTATCGCGGTTTGAGTTCATTGGGGTTTTACCAACGGAGTATTGCGGAAAGTGACAGGTTCTTTGTCAATTTGAATTACACTTCAAAAAACAAGAGATATAAACTTAAAACCTATTATTTCATTTATAACAAAACCAATGAAGAAAACGGGGGCATCAAAAATGTCAGTCAATTTGAACAGTCGGGTAAAGATTTTATAGACCGTGGCAGGATAGAAGTGAATTTGATCGACGCTCAAAATCAACTTAAAAATCATCGTTTTTTTGTAGGGCAATCATACGGTATTTTAAAAAACAAATTTTTATTAGTTGATAGGATAGCTTATCGTTATAATCTGTATCAATTTACAGAAGACCATCCTGATAATATTTTTGGAAGTTCCCAAGTTACAGACAAGATTAATGACAGTCTCTATCTAAAATCTTTTGAAAATTTTTCGGGTTTACAATTTAAAATAAAGCAATTTAAACTCGAAAGTGGTATCTGTTTTTTATATCAATTTTATAATTTTAAAGCAGCCAAAATCTTAAATGCTCAAAGTTATCCTAAGTTTTTGGAATACAATGACTTGTCATTGGATAATCAATTGCATGTAAAACACGGTAAGTTGACTGTAAACGGGCAACTTCAAGTAGGATTTACCAAAAATATAGCCGGATATTATTTGAATACAGGGGCTTCGTACAGCTTACCAATGGATTTTGTTTTATCCGCCCGTCTTAAAAGTATTTCCAAAAGACCGGATTTTAAATTTATTTTATATCAAAGCGATTATGACAAATTTAATTGGTATCATCCGGAATTTAAAAATGAATTGACTCAGAAATTACAGGCCGGATTGTCACATAAAAAATTTGGTAAGTTATCTGTAAATCAAATTATTGTCAATAACTATACCTATTTTGCAAGGGATTCATTACCGCGACAAAGTACTTCGGGGGTAAAATATACTGCTTTGAAATATCAAAATGATTACAGGTATAAACATTGGGGTATTTCGGGAGACATTTTGTTTCAGAAAGTTTTAGGGGGTAATCAAATTTTATCTTTGCCGTCTTATATTGTACGGGGTAGTTTGTTTTATTCGCATTATTATTTTCAACACAATTTGTATGTTCAAGGCGGTTTGACCGCCAAATATTTTGAAGCTTTTTATGCTAAGGCATACAATCCTGTTTTAGCGGATTTTGTAGTCCAAAACTATCAGAAGATTGGCGGTTATCCCATTGTGGACTTTTTTGTGAATTTCAAAATTAAACGTTTCAAATTATATTTTAAATTACAGCATATCAATGCTTTGCTTAAACAGGATCATCCCGATTATTACGTGGCACCTTTGCAACCTTATAGAGATTTTAATGTAAGGTTCGGGGTACGATGGATCTTTTTTAACTAACAAAAAAGAGGCTGTCACAAAAGTAATAGAGACGGCCTCTTTTTTTGTTTAATTTTTTTAATTTTCGGCATAAATTATTTTTTCATCAAATATTTTTTATAACACTCCAAAATTTCTATAAATATTGATTAAGGAACCTTATAA
>JALVST010000065.1 GCA_027024205.1 Flavobacteriales bacterium
GGTGATTTGTACAGAATGTACACCAAATATGCCGACAAAAAGGGATGGCGAACGGAAATTGTCGATTATAATGAAGGAACATCGGGAGGTTTTAAAGAGATTATTTTTAAAATAACCGGTGATGATGTGTACGGGACCATGAAATATGAAGCAGGTGTGCATCGTGTCCAACGTGTGCCGCAAACCGAAACGCAAGGTCGTGTTCATACATCTGCTGCAACGGTTATGGTGCTACCCGAAGCAGAAGAGTTTGATGTTGAGATAAATCCCAATGATATCCGTAAAGATTTATTTATGTCTTCCGGTCCCGGGGGACAATCGGTCAATACAACTTATTCGGCTGTCCGGTTAACTCATATACCTACCGGGATCGTGGCACAATGTCAAGATCAAAAATCACAACATAAAAATTATGAAAAAGCATTGGCCGTTTTACGCTCTCGACTGTATGAAATAGAATTGAAAAAACGTCAAGAAGCTGATGCTCAATTTAGAAAGTCTATGGTTTCCAGTGGCGACCGTTCTGCCAAAATACGAACCTATAACTATCCGCAAGGGAGAGTTACAGACCATAGAATAAATTTGACCTTATACGATTTGCAAAATATCATTAATGGCGAGCTTGATAAAATTATAGATGCATTGCGCATAGCGGATAATACCGAGAAACTTAAAGCCGCCGGAGAACAATTGTAGTAAATATGTCCGTAATCCGAATTACAGATCAATTGGGCCAACCAATCTCCATAACCGGCGTGCCAAAAAAAATTGTTTCATTAGTCCCATCCATAACCTATTTGTTGTATGTTCTCGGATTGGAAAAGGCAATAGCCGGGATTACCCGTTTTTGCAAACATCCACCACATTTCAAAAAACAAAAAATCATTATAGGAGGTACAAATGACGTTAAGTATGATAAAATTGCCGGTTTAAATCCGGATATTATTTTGGGTAATAAAGAAGATAACATCAAAGAAGTAATTTGGGAATTACAAAAAATAGCCCCGGTTTATGTATCCGATGTATCTAATTTGGAAGAAAATGAAAAATTAATTACAGATTACGGGATAATATTCAACCGGGAAAAAGCGGCACAACAATTGATAGACGAAATTAGAACGGCTCAAAAAACTTGTAACTATGCGGACAAACCGCTAAAAAGAGCGGTTTATTTTGTTTGGAAACAACCTTGGATGACGGTTGGTGGGGATACTTTTATCAATTATATGATGCAATTGGCCGGCTTTGAAAATGTCTTTGAAAATAAAAAACGATATCCGAAAATAGATTTGAAAGATTTACAAGAAATAAATCCGGAAGTGATTTTGTTACCTTCCGAACCTTACCGGTTTAAAGAAAAAGAACAATCTTTTTTACAAGAACTATTTCCTGGGGCTTGTATTTTGTTGGTTGAAGGCGAAGCTTTTACTTGGTTCGGGGCTTATCCGTTACAGGCATTTCCTTATTTTAATGCGTTGCAAAAACAAATGGACTTATGCATACAAAAAAAGAAAAATTAGCAGCTTTAGAACGTTTGCTCGATATAATGGATGATTTGAGAACCGGATGTCCTTGGGATAAAAAACAAACCTTTGACACCTTGCGTCATCTGACAATTGAAGAAGTTTATGAGCTGGCCGATGCTATTTTGGAAAAAGATACCGAAAATATCAAAAAAGAACTGGGAGATTTGTTATTGCATATTGTATTTTATGCCAAAATCGGTTCTGAAACGGGCGATTTTGATATTGCCGATGTGGCCAATGCTATCAGTGAAAAGTTGATTTACAGGCATCCGCATATCTATGGTGATGTCAAGGTTAAAGATGAAGCGGAGGTTAAAGAAAATTGGGAGAAATTAAAGCTTAAAGAAGGAAAAAAATCCGTTTTGGAAGGGGTCCCCAAATCTTTACCGGCAATGGTCAAAGCCATGCGTATCCAAGAAAAAGCCCGGGGAGTCGGTTTTGATTGGGACAATGCAGAACAAGTCTGGGAAAAAGTACAGGAAGAATTAGCTGAGTTTAAAACGGAAGTGACCAAGAATAATAAAGAAAAGATGGAGGAAGAATTCGGGGATCTGTTGTTTTCTTTGATTAATTATGCCAGGTTTTTGGGTTTAAATCCCGAAACCGCTTTAGAAAAAACCAATAAAAAATTTATCAAACGTTTTCAATATTTGGAAGAAAAAGCTAAAAACGAAAATAAAGATTTGAAAAATATGAGTTTGGAAGAAATGGAAGCATATTGGAACGAAGCAAAAGAATAATTTTTATCACATAAAACAAATGGCTGTCCGGAATTATTTGAGTGTTTTTTTGTTTGTTTGTGTTACCGCTTTTTCGTTAGCACAAAATCAATCGGTTGACAGTATTATAAACTACATAGTAAACGATAGAATCGTTGACAAGTCAAAACTAAACGGTATATTATATCGTATTAGAAAAGATTCCGTCCAGCTGAAACGTCTGGCGGAATTAAGCCGGCAAAAGAACTTTCCGCAAGGAGAAATCACGGCCTATAATATGTTGGGAAAATTATATAGAATCAATGGGGATTACCCCGAAGCGATATACTATCATCAAAAAGCTTACGATTTAGCCAAGCAGATAGATGATCTTTATGATGAAATTTACAGCTTGAATATGATAGGGGTTGTATATCGCCGTATGGATGCTGTAAAATCAGCTCTTGAATATCACAACAAAGCACTTAATCTGGCCCTCAATGCACTTCAAAAAAATGAGAAAATTTGGAAAAATATTGCCATTTCTCATAACAGTATAGGGAATATTTATTTGTTGTTACAGCGGGATGATTTGGCTTTGAAACATTTTTTGGAAGCTTTGAAAATAGAAAAAAAATATAACAATCTCTTGGGATTGGCTATCAATTATCAGAATATTGGTTCTATATACGAGCGTAGAGGTGATTATGATAAAGCTATGGAACAATATCAAAAATCTTTATCTTACAATGAAAAAATTCATTCCAAAGTCGGAAAAATTATCTGTAATACGAGTATCGGTAATTTATTGCTAAAAAAAGGTAAAACAAGTGAAGCCGTAAAAATCATCAAACCTAATTTACAAGTAGCAAAAGACCTTGGTGATGCTTATTATCTGGCTGATGTTTATGTCAGTTTGGGTAAAGCATACTTGAAAGACAATAAGTTTAAACAAGCCGAAGAAAATCTAAAAAAAGGCTTGCAAATAGCACTAAATAAAAAAATACCTTCTGTTGCACAGGAAGCTTATAAACAAATTTCATTATTAAAAGAAAAACAAGGTAAATATAAAGAAGCCTTGACTTATCATAAGAAATTTAATGAAAAACAAAATGAGATTTTGAATGAAAAAAACAGACAATTGGTTTCCGATGTTATTATCAAACAAATAAAACTTGAAAATAAACAAAAAATGGAGGCTTTGGATGAGGAAAACATGATTGTCAAGAAAAAATTGAATCGCACCAAAAAATCATTTTATTTTACATTATTATTTTTAGTTTTCCTTATTGTCATGGGAAGCATATTTTATAAGTATTATCAATTGAATAATCAACGAAAATTGATGAATTTGGAACAAAATTTATTGCGTGCCAGGATGAATCCACATTTTATTTTTAATTCCCTTAATTCCCTTAAAATGTTTATCATTCAACAAAAAACAAAAGAAGCGGTTATTTATTTGAGTACTTTTTCCAAGTTGGTGAGAACTATTTTGCAATCTACTATTGACAAAGAAACCTCTTTAAAAGATGAAATAGAAACGATAAAAAAATATGTTTCGATAGAAAACATCCGTTTTTCGGATAAAATAAATTTTGAAATTAATATTTCCGAACAATTGAATTTGGATGAACTGTTGATACCACCTCTATTGACACAACCCTTTATCGAAAATGCTTTATGGCACGGTTTGTCACCGAAAGAAGGAGGTAAAAAACTCACAATCAATATATTTCCCAAAGATGATTTATATTTTATTATTGAGATAATAGATAACGGTATTGGACGAAAACGAGCATCCGAAATCAGGGAAACTAGGACGTTTAAGCGTGAATCTGTCGGGATAAAACTTTCGGAAGAGCGCTTACGGCATTTTACAAAACATTTAACTGCCGGATATGAACTCAAATTTGAGGATTTGTATGATGAAGACGGAAAACCTGCGGGTACCAAAGTAATTATTATAATACCATACAAACGAAGATGAATTTAGTTATAGATATAGGCAATAGTAATGTTGTAGCCGGTTTGCAAAACAACGGAAACTGGGTACATATTTGGCGGTTTAAAACCGACAAACAAGCTACGGCTTTGGATTACGGTATAAAATTTTTAAATGTTTTGTGGGAAGCCGGGATTAAGACGGAAGCTATCAAGTTGAAAATATTAAGTACAGTTGTCCCCGAATTGAAAGATGAATTTATTAAAATGCTTAACAATCTTAATGATTCACAGTTATTGATTTTAGATAAATCAATATTTCCGTCGTTGAATTTGAATATACCCGTCCCCGATGAAATCGGGACGGATTTGGTAGCTAATGCATTGGCTGTACACAATATCTACAAAACCTGTGCTATAATTGTGGATTTTGGGACGGCTCTGACTTTTACACTGGTTGATAAGTCCGGTAATATTTTGGGTGTTAATATAGCGCCCGGCTTAAAAACTGCCATGAATGCTTTGGGTGATAAAACTTCGCAACTGGACATTGTGCCTTTAACATTACCCGATAACCCTTTGGGGACCAATACTGAAACAGCTATTCAAAACGGAGTTTTGTTGGGTTATACCGGTTTGATATCGTATATGATTACCAAAATAAAGGAAGTTTACGGTAATGATTTTAAAGTGATTGCAACCGGTGGATTGGTTCACGTTTTGAAACATAAATTACCCGAAATTGATATTATCGCTCCAAATTTAACCTTGGATGGATTGGCACTTTTATCAAAATTTGTAAATGTTTGATACCTGTAAAATTACTGTTTAATCCGTTTTAAAAACTTGTGTAAAATTCGAGTTTATTTGTTTTTGCAAGTCGTACAAATTCATATTTTTAAGAGTTGCGGCTTTTTGATATATCCGTTTGATATCATATGTGGTTTGTTCGTCGGTTTCAAGAAAAAGCCGGTTAACCGGTGTGTTTTGAAAGGCTTCGCGATTGTTTTTGCTGCGAAAGAGATGTGCCCCGAAAGAGAGATAAAAACCGGCTCCGGTTAATTGCCTGGCCAAAGGGGCGTTTTTTGTAAATCCGTGGATAATCCAAGGCATTTCCGGTTTAAATGACTTTTTGATATATAAAAGTCTATCCATACATTTAACACAGTGAATGATTAAAGGTTTCTTGTATTGCTCTGCTAATGCCGCTTGTTTTAAAAAGGTCCTTTCCTGTGTTTGTAATGAATATTTACGGGTTATTGCCGGCATTAAATCCATACCGCATTCGCCTATTGCCAAACATTGAGGTTGTATAATCAGTTTTTTTAATTCGGAAAAAAAATCAGCGTTCAAATACCAAGGGTGGATACCTGCGGAAAACCAACCGGTATTCGGCAACTTGTCTATTCCTATTATAACATTTTTGACAGATAGAATTGAGGAGCGCGACTGCTTGTGGTGGGTATGGATATCTATATAGTTCATATAACAAAATTAAACAAAAATATCCCGGCATGACACCGGGATATTTAATATTGAAATTTTGCAGTTATATTCCAACTATGTTATAATTAATCTGTCATTAGACCTGTTTAGGGTTCCAAAACTATTTATCCCTTTTTGTTAACAAAATATTGAATAAAATATTTCGATAAACTGATGAAATACAATCATTAAATTTATCCTTCACTTTCAACATTTAATTCAGGTTATTGAGCTTGTTGAAGTGCAACTTTCAATAAACTTAGTCCAACCATTTGGTAAAGAAATCCATCATGGCTTCTTTCAAATCGTAATGTAAGCGGATGTAGGTTCTCATTTCGTCACGAAGCGAGATTTGTTCCCTGTAAAGTCTGCCGTCAAGAGGTTCGTTAATATCGGCGGTTTTCAAACTGTATCGTTTTTTACGTATTTTATGCAACAAGTCCGAAATAACTTTTCTTTCTCTTAATATTTTGTTTTGAAAGCTTTCCAATTCTACCAAAGCTTGTTTATCGAGGTTTTTACGAGCGGCCACTTCTTCCAATTTTTCTTGAAAAGTATCCATCTCGTCTCTATGAAATTTTAACTCTCTTTTCCATGTATCCAAGTTAAATTCGAGATCGCTTAGATAATTAACTTTTTGCTCCATAATATCAGTATTTTAAATGTTATTTTGGGATTATAAAATTACAAATTTTTTCTTAAACCGGAAAAGATTATTTTCCGATTTTTACCAATTCAACTTCAAATATTAAATCCGAATTGGGTGGAATGACGCCGCCGGCGCCTCTTTCTCCATAACCAAGGTATGGTGGAATAAACAGATAAGCTTTGGTTCCTTCTTTAAGTTGCATAATGCCTTTATCCCAACCGGCTATGACACGTCCTTTACCTACCTGAAAGACAATCGGTTGGCTGCGATCATAAGAGGAATCAAATTTGGTACCGTCCAGTAGATAACCTGTATAATGAACTTGAACCCATTCGCCGGCTTTGGGTTTTCTACCGGTTCCTTCTTTTTCTATCAATATTTTTAACCCCGACTCGTCAGCTTTGGCTTGTTCTTTTTTAGCGGCTAAGCTTTCTGCAAATTTCTTTTTAGCTTCGCTTTCTTTTTCTTCCCGGGCTTTCTTCTCTTTCATGTAATTGTTAAAAACTTTAACGGCATCAATTTTTTTGGCTTCATTTCCTCTTCTGATGATAGTTACTTTTTTGATAGTATCGCCTTTTCTGATTTTTTGTACCACATCAAAACCTTTAACCGTATAACCGAAAACACTGTATTTTCCATCTAAATGAGGCGTGTCGGCCAGGGTAATAAAAAATTGACTGCCGTTTGTATCGGGACGGTTTTCTCTTGCCATAGACAAGGCTCCTTTGGTATGTTTGAGATCAGATATCTCATTTTTAAATTTGTAACCCGGTCCGCCCATACCGTTTCCTAGCGGGTCACCACCTTGGATGACAAAATCCTGTGGTGCTCCGGTGGCTTTACTTACCACACGGTGAAATGTCAATCCGTCATAAAAGGGTTTACCTTTGTATTCATCTTTAACATATGGATTAGTGCCTTCGGCTAATGTAACGAAATTAGCTACCGTAACAGGTGCTTTGTCAGGTCGCAATTGTAGAACGATATTGCCTTTGTTTGTTTGCAATTCGGCATATAATCCGTCTTTCAAATCCGGATATTTTGAGGATTTACATGATGTTAAGCCCAAAATCAATACTAATAAAATCCAACTGATTCGTTTCATAATTATTCTGTTTTTTGTTTCTCTATTTTTAAAATTTTAAGTTTTAAAACCAAAGGTACATTGGTACCTATCTTTTTTTCGTCTCCGTGGTAACCGTATGCGGCACTTGAAGGAAAAATAAATACGGCACTTTCCCCTTCTTTGAGTAGTTTAACAGCTTCCCGGAACCCACGGAAATAGTTTTCGTGGTCAACGTGATAAGTTTTTTCGCCTGTTTCTTTGAAACTGTAAATAATATTGCCACTCAAATCGCTTATTTCATAAGTGAGTAAGACTTTATCGCCGGCATGAGCGGTATAATGAGTGTTATTATTCTTTTTTAAATAATAATATTGAAATCCATGCCCCGAATCGAGGTAGTGGTGAGCGGTATCCCGGTCAATCATTTTTGAAATGTAAGCTTCTTCACGGCGGTTTAATTCCCGGTTGTGACGCACAGATTCCATATCTACATGAGATTTTTGATGCTGGACGGGGGTTCTTACGGCTTGATTGTTATTTTTACAAGACAAAAATAACAATATAAAACTGATATTTATTAAAATTTTAAGCATTTTCAAGTTGTAACCGGTTGATAAATTCAGGTAATTTTTCTAAGAACAATCGGATTGTTTCTTCTAAACTTTTTGAGGTTTTTCCGCCTGCTGCATTGAGATGTCCGCCACCATTAAAATATTTTTTGGCAAATTCGTTGGCCGGAAAATTGCCTTTGGAACGAAATGAAATACGGACGCCTTCGTTTTCATTTTCGAGAAACATCACGGCAAAATCTGCATCTTTTAGAGCTAATCCGTAATTGACAAAACCTTCTGTGTCGCCTTTTTGGTAGTGATGTTTTTTCAATTCGTCTTTTCCAAGGGCAATATAGGCGGTTTTGTATTGCGGTAAAAAAACCAATTTGTTTAAGGCTTCTCCCAATAAGTGCAACTTATCCAATGAAAAGGAATCGAAAATTTTGGTTTGTATTTCATTGTGATTGATGCCTTTATCCATTAAATCGGCAGCAATACGCATCGTTTGAGAAGTGGTATTAGGAAATTTAAAAGAACCGGTATCTGTCATGATGCCGGTATATAGAGTGGTTGCCATTTTCCGGTCAATATCGTTTTTATGGCCCAAAGTTACAATAAAATCGTAAACCATTTCACTTGTGGAACTTTTGGAAGAATCCGAAAACATAAACCGGGCATAATCCGACGGTTCCAAATGATGATCAATCATCACAAAGGTTTTAGCTTTCAATTTTTTTAAAAATTTTTCCAAATCTTTTCCTGAACGTGATAAGTCATTGAAATCCAATGTAAAAATAATTTCACTGTCTTTAAGAATGTTTTGAATTTTTTCAGGATTTGTTTCGTAAATCAAAATCTCTTCGGTTTCCGGTAACCATTTGAGGTAACCCGGGATTTCATTAGGCGAGATGACATGAGTTTTGTGCCCTTTTTTTTGTAAAAAAGATTGGAGTGCCAATGCCGAACCTAATGCATCTCCATCGGGATTACGATGAACAATAATGGCACTTAGTTTTGATTTTTCAATCAATTCTTTTAATTGTTCCGGGATTTGAATCATTTAGTTCCACATTAATCAACAAAGGTATGAAATTAATGAGTAGGTTTAATGTAAATTTTTAAGAATTTATTTTTGAAACGCTCTTTTACATAGGTTACAGAGTTTGTCGAAGTATGGTTACTGAGCTTGTCGAAGCGGAGTATCAACTTTTGACTAACTTTGTGCCGGTTTGGTTTTTAACACCATTTAAGTCGGTAATTAAGACTTCTTTACCGCCTGCTTTAATAAAATTGATTGCAGCTTGTATTTTCGGAGCCATATTTCCTTCGCCGAATTTATCTTCTTCCAAAAAGTTTGCAGCTTCTTTCAGAGTTAAGGTTTTAATGGGTTCTTGTTGTGCGGTTCCGTAATTGAGATAGACGTGCGGCACATCGGTTACAATGATAAATTGGTCGGCTTTGATTTGTTGTGCCAGTAAAGCGCTGGCCAAATCTTTATCGATAACGGCTTCCGAACCATGCATGGTATCGCCTTTGATGGTTACGGGAACGCCGCCACCGCCTACGGCAATAACAATGGCACCGCTACGAGCCAGTGTGTTGATGGTTTTTTTGCTGATAATATCAACCGGTTTGGGAGAGGGAACGACACGCCGCCAACCGGTTTTCCCATCCTTGATTTCCTGTTTGAAAATCCATCCTTTTTCCGCTTTTAGTTTTTCAACTTCCGACTTGTCGTAATAAGTTTTGCCAATACGTTTGGTCGGATTTTTAAAAGCGGGATCATCGGCTGAAACTTCAACCATGGTATTGGTAGAAATTATTTCACGATTCAATTTGTTTTGATGTAACAAACTGAACAATTCGCTTTGAATCAAATATCCTATCTCACTTTGGGTGTCGGCAACCGCCACATCCAGCGGTACTTGTGGTATGCCGTAAACCTGTTCTCCGGCGTCATTTTTGAGTAAAACATAACCGACTTGCGGCCCGTTGCCATGAGTGATAATCAAATCGTTGTTTTCTTTTATAACAGGTAATAAACTTTTTAAGGTTTCTCTGACATTCAAATTTTGTTCTTCTATACTGCCTTTTTGTCCGCTTTTGAGCAGAGCATTTCCTCCCAGTGCTATTATGATTAGTTTTTTATTCATTTATTTCTTGATTTTGCGGATTGCGAATTTAAGTATTTTTTTTGAGGAAATGATGATTTATTTCGTTTCATTGAATAATCCGTTTTTTTGATGATTGCCTGTTATTACAAACCTTATGATTCGTTTCATAAATTGAGGAAATGAGGATTTGAAAGGTAAGTCATTGAGTGATTTTGCGAAGTATGAGCAAAATTGTATCGAAGCGAGGTCACTGAGTGATTTTGTGAGGAACGAATAAAGAGGAACGAATAAAATAGTATCGAAGTGACCGGGTTGATGAACTGAGGATTGAGGATTTTTTTAAACCACATAAGGCACATAAGGACACATAAGATTTTCGATTTGGTCACTGAGTATGTCGAAGTGTCAGATTTTGCAACATAACGTCTATACTTGCTACTTGATACTAACTTTCAACTCTTCTATACTTCCAAAATCGACATTGGTAAATCGGTATTCATTATTCATTCATCACTTCATCAACTAATCAACAATTCTCCATTTTCAATTCATCCGTACTGTTCACTTGGCACTCGGAACTTTCTACTAAATCATCCATTATCCCTTATCCAACTTACTATTTCACGAAAATCTTTGAAATCCGGTTTTTTTATATGATATTTGTAGAAAAAGTAATTTTATGCCTGTAAAAACATTACAACAACAAGTTGATACTTGGATTAAAGAATATGGGGTCCGTTATTTTAACGAGCTGACCAATATGGCTATTTTGACCGAAGAAGTAGGGGAGGTGGCAAGGATTATGGCCAGGCGATATGGTGAGCAGTCAGAAAAAGTGAGTGATAAACAAAAAGATTTGGGTGAAGAACTCGCTGATGTTTTGTTTGTGCTGACGGCTATTGCCAACCAAACCGGTGTGGATTTACAAGCGGCTTGGGACAAAAAAATGCAAATCAGAACCAAGCGCGATGAAGAACGGCATCGTAATAATGAAAAATTACAATAATTTTTGACCGGTAAACTTTTAACTCTTGTCTATGTTTGAGAATAATCTAATAAATTTGTCACCCGATTTAATCAATTTGATTTTGGTCTTGGCCTTTTCGTTGGCAATCGGTTTGGAATTACGACAAAATACGATTAAAATTAAAACCGCTAACTTGTTCGGTACCGACCGGACACATTTGTTCATCGGATTGTTGGGATATATTTTATATGTTTTATCGGATAAAACGATGACTTTATATTTATTTGGCGGTGTGGCTTTGCTCGTATTATTAGCCGTTTATTATCATCACAAAATTGCCGATAGAAAAAAATCGGGTTTTACCGCCATCTTGGTCGCTTTGATTACTTACACTTTGGCGCCTTTGGTTTATACCAAACCGCTTTGGTTGAGTATTGCCGTAGTAACCATTGTTTTGATAGTGGTTGAGCAAAAGAGCTTTTTTAAAGAATTGAGTAGTAAATTCGGAGAAAACGAGTTTTTGACTTTGGCCAAATTTTTATTGATTTCGGGAGTGGTTTTACCATTGTTATCCAATGAATCTATCAGTGAAGAAATTCCGGTTTCTCCGTTTAAAATTTGGGCATCGGTTGTTGCTATTTCCGGTATTTCTTATATCAGTTATTTGATTAAAAAATTTATTTTTCCCGATAAAGGCGCTTTTATTACCGGTATTCTGGGTGGTTTATACAGTAGTACTGCAACGGCTATTGTGTTGGCTAAAAAAAGTAAATATGCCGGAGATTTGTATCAAATAGCGGCGGCTGTTATTTTGGCAACGGGGATGATGTATATCCGTATTTTGGGTTTGGCTTTGATTTTTAATAAACAAGCGGGCTTGGCATTGATATTGCCAATGTTGAGTCTTGCTATCGTTTCGGCATTAGTGGCGTTGGTTATTGAAAAACTTTCGACAAGGAATTTTCAGGTAAAACAAGATTTTAAGGAAACCGAAGTAAAAAATCCTTTGGAATTTAAAACCGCTTTGGTTTTTGCCATTTTGTTTTTATTCTTTACGTTGTTGACGCATTATGTTTTACAATCATTCGGGCATCAGGGTTTACAAATTTTGTCGTTTATTGTCGGTGTGACCGATATAGACCCGTTTTTGTTGAGTTTGTTTACCGGTAAATATCAGATTTTGTTATCAACTTTGGTTAAAGCGGTTTTGATTGCTACACTCAGTAATAATTTGATGAAATTATTTTATGTTTTGGCCTTGGGACATGTCAAAATACGAAAACCGGTATTTTGGGGTTTCGGCGTGATTATTTTGGTCAATTTATTGTTTGTTTTCCGGTAATTTTTCATATAATAAATGTGCTCTCATCAAAGCAACCAATCCTGCGGTTTCGGTGCGTAAGCGGTTAGGAGAAATATTTAACGTAAGAAAACCGTTTGCTTTTGCTTTTTGAACTTCTTCTTTACTAAAACCGCCTTCCGGACCTATCATTATCAAGATTTTTTGTTGGTTTTGAAAAACTTCCGGTAAAGATTGCTTTGCTTGACAATAAGCTATATATTTTTGTGATTGTTCGAAATCCTGTGATATGAATTTTTCAAATTTTGTCAGTTCGTGGAGTTTTGGTTTGTAAACTTGTAAGGATTGTTTCATTGCCGATACGATGATTTTTTCGTAACGGGTCAAATTGATTTTTTTCCGTTCGGAATAGCGGGTCAGGAGTGGAGTAATTTCATCGATACCTATTTCAACGGCTTTTTCGAGAAACCATTCAAAACGCTCGTTGCTTTTAGTAGGCGCCATAGCGATATGAATCCTGTAAGGCCGGCGTTTTTTGCGGGTGACCGAGATAATTTTGATTTGTGTATGTTTGGGGTCAGCCGAAATGATTTTGGCTTCAAACCAATTGCCAGAACCATCTGTTAGAAATAAAATATCACCGTTTTTTTGGCGTAAAGATTTCACAATATGGCGACTTTCTTCTTTATCAAATGTATAAAGATCTGTGGAAGGCGCTATGCCGGGGGCATAAAATAAGTTCATCGGTTTGTTTTTTACAAAGATACGGACTAGTTTTTAAAAATGATAATGAGTGATAATGTAAAATAAAAGCCGGCATTTTTTACCGGCTTAATTATGATTGTTTTGATTTTGTTAACGGTTAAATCAATTTATTAAATTCAAATTCATTCATATTTTTTATATCGGATTCGAATTCTTTCAAATTTTCCAATAAAATTCTGGAAATATGCATTAATTGATCCATAAGGGTGTCCAGCTTGGTTTTTTTTTCATTTTCCATTTTGGATTTTGATTTTAAAAAACCGCTTTTAACGGGTTCATTTTTCACAGTGTATAATTCCATATAAGTGTGATGTAATAAACTGTGAGGTCCTTCAATAGCTTGATATGAATCCAAGTCTGAAAAAACTTGCCCATCATTATAATACCATTTACCAAACTCACAATTTGTTTCCAACATAGGAATGGCCTTATCGTCTACTTCTATTCCCATGTGCATAGCCTTGGCATATGATATCCATCTTTTATGCCCTAATTTCGCTTTTCTTAATTTTTCAAGTACGTTTTTTTTTGTCATAATTGTGTTGTTTAATTAGTTGTTGCAAATATATAATTTTTTATATAGCCTAAACATGATTGTTAAAGAAAAATATAATTTATTTTATTTTAATATAATAGCTAAATGTTTTTCAACTTTTTATGATTATAAATTAAAATAGAATAAATAAAAAAACCGGCTATTTGTTAGCCGGAAAGTTGTATTGTAACAAAAAAATACTTTTTATAAATAAGGTTTAAGAAAAATAGCTACATCAATTTTGAAAACTCAAAATCACTCATATTTTTTAAGTCATCTTCAAATTCCTGAAAATTATCAATTAAAATTTGAGAGATTTGTAGTAGTTGGTTCATTAATTTGTCCAGATTGGCTTGTTTTTCATTTTGGGCTTTGGATTTTGAGACAAACAAGCCGGTTTTAACCGGTTTTTTTCTGGCTTTGTAGAGTTTCATATAAGTTTGATGCAATAAACTGTGAGGCTCTTCGATTGCTTGAAATGAATCCATACCCGAAAAAATATGTCCGTCTCCGTAATACCATTTGCCAAATGAACAATCCATCTCTAACATAGGAACGGCATCTTTATCTACGTTTATGCCCATATGCATTGCTTTGGCGTAAGAAATCCATCTTTTGTGACCTACTTTGGCCTTTCTAACCTGTTCTAAAGCTTCAGCTTTTGTCATAGTGTTGTTAAATTTGCAGCAAAAATAATAAATTTATAATATATATTTTAAAATTTTGTGGTAAAAAAACATTTATTATTTCGTTTTTTTTTCTTTGATAAATACTTTATTTTTTTAAGGAATGTTTAAGAATTTATGATTTGCGTTAATAAATATATATATTATCTAGATAATGAATCAACTTTAAAAGTCACAAAAGGGCAAGAACGGTAAAATAAAAAAAGACAAAATTGGAAAAAAGATTGCTATTTTATGTTTGCAAAATCCGGAACTGTTTGTTTTGTGTAGTTATTTTATCAAGATTATTTAAGTAATTAAAGTTTCGCACCTAATAAAATAAGGGTATTTAGGATAAAAAAATAAAAAAATGTAGCATAATGCTCAGGTTATTTCCTTGATTTTCAGCATCTTTATAGTGTAATAAATAAGACATGACAT
>JALVST010000066.1 GCA_027024205.1 Flavobacteriales bacterium
GTACCGCTACTACAAATAAAGCATATTATAATTTTTCGCCTTATCTGGTCTATAATATAAATTTCAAAAGGAATTCTATTTATATTTATCTGACCAAAAAAATTCATCGACCGAAATATTATATTTTTGACAACACTGTATTTTATACCGACCAGATCAATGCAAGCAAAGGCAATAGTCAATTAAAACCTTCCAATCAATATATTGTTCAAAGCGGGCTAACTTTAAAAAACAACTACAATATTATTGTAAAATATTATTTTGAAAACAATGCCGTTTTATTTACAAAAGAATTTGATACATTAATTAATCGTCTGATTACTTACCCGGCCAATGAAGGTAGAGGTCATCATATTTTATCGGTTATCAATATACCTGTTAAATTTTCTGATAAAATTAGATTTTACAACAATTTAAATCTTCATTTTTCTGATTATAAATACATGGGCGGAAAAACTCAATCGACATATTTTAATTATTCACTTAAAGGAAATTTCAAATTACCAAAAGATATTTCTTGTGTGTTAAGTGTCTCTTACTCATCGCCTTACAGGTATTATCAAACCCGATATGCACAGATGTTTAATACCGGCTTGGATATCAATATTCCGGTTTTCGATAATTTTGAATTTGATATTTCCATAAATGATATATTTAATACCTCAAAAACTCAAACGACTTATATACAAAATGATATTGTAGATTCATCCGGTATCAAATATAATACACGCACAGTATATTTTAGTTTAACTTATAACTTTTCAAAAGGAAAAGATATCGATGATAATATCCAAGAATCGGAATTTAAAGAAGAGACAGAACGTTTAAAAAAATAAGGGGGCTATTTTGCTAATAAAAACGGCACCAAAACCGGTTTAAAACCGAGTGCAATATCTACGGGGATATAATCGATTTTATATTTATAGCAACTTTCTTTGATTTGTTTGAAATAATCCGCAACGGCTTTTTCATAAGCTTCTTTAAATTGTTGGGGGTAGATATTGAGATGTGTCCCGTGTTCTATATCGACAAACTTGGTGGCTTTGTTAGGAAAATCGAAACTGTATTCGGTTTTGTAATCAAAAACATGAAAGAGTATGACTTGATGTTTGTTGTATTTCAAATGACGCAGGGCTTCAAAAAGTTCAGTTTTGTTTTGACGTACTTCCCACAAGTCGGTAAAAAGCACAATCAAGCTGCGCCTGTGGATATTTTCGGCTATTTCGTGCAGGTAGCGATAAGTTTCTGTGGTTTTTTGTGGTTTTGTGTCGTTTAAGACCTGTTCCAGCCGGTTTAATAACATCCGGTGGTGTTTCGGATTATTTTTTTCTTTGGCATAAAATTCATAAGTATCCGAATAAATACTCATTCCGATGGCATCACGTTGTCTTTTCAGTATTTCCATCAATCCGGCAGTAGCCAACACAGAGAACTGAATTTTATTCAAATGTTCTATATCAAACCCTTTCCGTATAGGATAATGCATGGAGGAAGAATTATCAATGATAAAATGTGCCCGTAAATTGGTTTCATCTTCAAATTTTTTGGTGTAAAGCTTATCGGTTCGGGCGTATAATTTCCAATCGACAAATTTGGTACTTTCGCCGGGCACATAAATTTTATGTTCTAAAAATTCGGCAGAATACCCGTGAAACGGACTTTTGTGCAGCCCTACCAATGTCCCTTCCACTACTTGTTTGGCAAGCAGTTCGAGATGGGGTAATTGATAATCGTTTTTATGCAGTTTTATCATTGTATTGAATATCGCAAAGACAAAGTTACGGCTTTTGATTTAATTGGAGCAGTTCTTCTATAAGTTGGCGGTCGTTTTGCAAGCGAGGGACCTTGTTTTGCCCACCTAGTTTGTCGTGTTTCTCGAGCCATTCATAGAATAATCCGGGACGAGCTTTTACAACAACCGGAGTTTGCATGGTCATATCTTTATAGCGTTTGGCGGCATAATCGGAATTGATTTGTTGCAGAGTTTCATCCAATATTTTTTTAAATTTTTCAAAATCATCCGGTTCTTTATCAAATTCTATCAACCATTGGTGGGCCCCTTGTTTATCAGTTTGCATATAAATGGGGGCTAAAGTATATTCTTTGATTTCGGCCCCGGTTAAATGTGCCGCCTTATCAATTGCCCGGTCAGCGTTTTCAATGACGACTTCTTCGCCGAAAGCATTGATAAAATGTTTGGTCCGGCCGGTAATTTTTATCCTGTATGGTCTGACAGAGGTAAAACGAACCGTATCACCTATAATGTAACGCCACAAGCCGGAATTGGTCGAAATAACCATGGCATAATTGACATCGGGTTCAACGTCTTTTAGTGCCATAACATTTTCAGAATGAATACCTTGATAATCAGACATAGGGATAAATTCGTAAAAAATACCGTAATTGAGCATTAATAATAAATCGTCGGTATCTTTGCGGTCTTGCAGGGCAAAAAAACCTTCGGAAGCATTATAAATTTCCATATAATGAAATTCGTTACTCGGGAATAATTTGCGGTATGCATCCCTGTAAGGCGTAAAACTGACCCCTCCGTGAAAAAAGACTTCCAATTGCGGCCACACTTCCAAAATATGCGATTTACCGGTGCGGTGTAAAACTTCTTTTAGAAACATGAGCATCCACGACGGCACACCGGCCAAGCCGGTCAAATTGGAACGAAGGGCTTCATCTATAATCTTATCCAATTTTTCTTCCCAATCGGACATCAGAGCGGTCTTTTTTTCAGGAACGGTAACCATATTAGCCCAAAACGGTAAATTATCAATCATTATGGCGGACAAATCTCCTACATAAGCTTCCCTGTGTTTGAGCAATTTTTTGCTACCGCCGAGTTTGAGGGTTTTGCCTTGTAAAAGTTTGGAATCGGGATAATTGTGCAGATAAAAAGCAATTACATCTTTGCCCCCTTGAAAGTGATTTAATTCCAAAGCTTCTTGGGTAACGGGAATAAACTTACTGCGTGAGGAGGTCGTTCCACTCGACTTGGCAAACCACTTGACTTTACCATGCCACAACACATCAGGTTCGCCTTGTATCATTGCTTCAATGTAAGGGAATAAAGTCTCGTAATTTTGTAATGGTACTGCTTTTTGATAACTGTCAATATCTTTAATTTGCCGGAAATGATATTGTTTACCGAAACGGGTATAAGTCGCCATTTCTAGCAAAAAGTGCAATTGTTCTTCTTGTGTATTGACAGGATTTTTGATAAACAACCGCAAATCGGATAATCGCTTACTGAACCACCAAGTGGCAATGGAATTGATAAAGCTAAATTGCGAAATCATATAATTTTGGTTCTGCTACAAATTTAGTTATTTTTTTGAGGAATTGATGATTTATATAAGTTGAAAGTTGAAAGTAAAAAGTTGAAAGTTATGGTTCTTAGAATACTTTATATTTTGATGATTAATTGTTGCTTCAAACTATAATCTTACCTTAAAATTGATAAATTGAGAAGTAGATTATTGAGTAATTTCATGACATAGGAGCAAATTGTATTGAGGTCAGGTATTTTATTTAGGCGTTACTATGCAATGTATCTACAAATATTCAATATTATGAACATTATAAACATTATGAACATTATAAACTTTATGAACATTATAAACTTTCAACTCAAAGGTTGTTTCCCAAAAAAACACGTTGAGCTTCATTGTAAGCATTTTCAAATGCCAATGGATTAATTGATGTAGGAATATTATTTTTAAAAAAGTATGACAGCAGTTTTTCTGTCGGTAAATTACCGACCAATTCGTCTTTGGCCATAGGGCAACCCCCGAAGCCTTTAATGGCACTGTCAAACCGGCGGCATCCTGCTGTATAGGCGGCATCCACTTTATCATACCAAGTCTTGGGATGTGTATGTAAATGGGCGCCAAATTCGATATCGGGATATTTGGGAATTAAATATGAAAAAATCCGCCGGATACTTTCCACATCAGCCGTACCAACCGTGTCAGATAAGGATATTAGACGGACCCCGATAGCCCGCACTTTAACCACCCATTCTTCAACGATCTCTTCATGCCACGGTTCTCCGTAAGGATTGCCGAATCCCATTGAAAAATAGACATTGACTTTTTTATGATGTTTATCGGCGATATTCATCATATCCGCCAGCAAATCACAAGATTCGGTAATGGTTTTGGCGGTGTTACGCATTTGGAATATTTCGGATAACGAAAATGGATACCCCAAATAAGAGATTTGCTCGTACTGTACGGCATCATTGACACCGCGACGGTTGGCGACAATAGCCAAGAGTTTGGTATCCGTTGCCGATAAATCCAAAGCTTCTACCACCTGTGCCGTGTCACGCATTTGAGGAATGGCTTTGGGCGATACAAAACTACCGAAATCGATAGTGTCAAATCCCACATCGAGTAAACTTTGGATATATCTTATTTTGGATGCCGTAGGGATGAAGGTTTTAATACCCTGCATCGCATCGCGCGGACATTCTATGATTTTTACCTGTGACGTCAATTATATCGTTTTGGGATGATAAAGATAGGGAATTCTTGTGAAAGATTTTTTGATTTTCAAACAAATTTTCGTTTGTATCGGTTTGTAAAGGATATGACCCCGGTAAAAAAATTTCTTGATTGCCACTTTCTGCTGGCCTACTAGGGCTTCCCGTTGCTCCTTCGTCGCTTAACGGGATAAACTTCTCGCCCTACTTATCGCTTCCAAAAAAAATCCCGAAACCTGATAAAGTTCCGGGATAATTCATAATTTCTGCTGGCCTACTAGGGCTCGAACCTAGACTCTTCTGAACCAAAATCAGACGTGTTGCCAGTTACACCATAGGCCAATGCTGTTAAAAGCGGTGCAAATTTATAGTTTTTTTTTTGAGTTGCCAAAAAAAATGTTTAAAAAAAATAAGATTTTTGCGATACCTGTTGAGGCTTTACTGATTAGACTTTAAATGCTATTTTATTTTAGAGAAATGAGAAGTGAAGATTTATTCCGTTTCATAGTGTGTTATGTGCCTTAATGAATAGGTTATTTTAACAAATCTTTACTTTTCAAATCGATTCCTTTTAATGATAAGAACGAACCGTTCCGTTTAATTTCTTTTGCAAAATCTTCAATGGTTTGATTTTCAAATTTATTTAACAATGCATCTTTAAAAGGGGCTACAATAAAATGTATAGGGCAAGGATTTTCATCGCTGCAACGGGGTAGTCCGAGGAAACAACCTTCAAAAATATTTTCATTTTCAATGACATTCAAAATAGTACAGATGTTATTTTTTAAATTTTTCTTTGATGTATAAAAACCGCCTCCCGGTCCTTTGGTAGATGAAATAACCTGTTCTTTTGCCAGTTTTTGTAAAATTTTGGCAATAAAAGACAGGGGTATTTCCAATTCCATAGCAATATCTTTAGCCCCGAATTTACATTTTTCGGAACTGTTTTCCGCTAAAAACAAAACCGACCTGATAGCATATTTTGAAGCATTCGAAAGCATAATATTTTCTTTTTCAGGTAAAATTAAAAAATTTTGTTTGAAAATCTATTATGAAAAAACAAATTTAATGCCATAAATATCGTACTTAAATAATTTTTTTTGTTTCGACTTACGTTAATATTCCTTACATTTGAACTCAAAATATTTCTTATGAATTACAATTTCGACCGGCTGATTGATCGTAAGGGTTCCGGTAGTATCAAATACGATAAGATGTCTTTTTTCTTTGGTCGTGATGACTTACAACCACTTTGGGTCGCCGATATGGATTTTGCCACACCGGATTTTATTTTGGATGCTATCAAAAAACGTTTGGAACATCCCGTTTTGGGATATACGATGCGTCAAGAAGGTTTTTTTGAAAGTTATATGCGTTGGGCAAGAAAGCGTTACCGTTGGAAAGTGTCACGTCAGTGGCTCGATTTCAGTCCGGGAGTTGTAGGTGGCTTGGCTTTGTCGGTTTTGAGTATGACCGGCGAAGGAGATAAAATCATCATACAGCCGCCGGTATATCATCCGTTTTTTGATGTGGTTAAAGGAAACGCTCGTCAATTGATTGAAAATCCATTACAAAGGGATGCAGAAGGTAATTATCGTATGGATTTTGACCACATGCGAAGCATCATTGATCCGCAAACCAAGATGATTATTATTGCCAATCCGCATAATCCCGTCGGGCGGGTATGGCGCAGGGACGAGTTGGAAGAATTGGCTGAAATTGCCGTCAAACACAATCTTATTATTCTTTCTGACGATATTCATGCGGATTTTATTTACAAACCTAATCAATACACACCTTTGGCAAGTATCGATGAAGCAGTGGCACAACAAACAGTAACTGTTACATCTCCAAGTAAAACTTTTAATATTGCCGGATTATCTACGTCGATTGTTGTTATTCCCAATGAAAATTTAAGACAAAAATACCGGAATAAAATTAAAGATATGCATCTTTTTCTCGGCAATATTTTCGGGAATATCGCTTTTGAAACGGCTTATAAAAAAGGTGAAGCATGGCTCGAGGAATTGTTAAAATATTTACAAACTAATATCGATTTTGTGACCGGTTATCTGGCTGAACATATACCTGAAATCAAACCTGTAAAGCCCGAAGGTACTTTTTTAATGTGGTTGGATTTTTCAGGATTGAATTTACCACATGATAAAGTTAAAGATATTTTGATAAATCAAGCCAAATTAGCCCTCAACGACGGTAAATCTTTCGGACAAAACGGTGAAAATTATTTCCGCTTGAATATTGCCACGCCTCAAAGCAATTTGAAAACGGCTTTGGAAAAAATGTTGGTATTTAATGAATTTTAGTATTTTTGAAGCAAGGAAAGGGAAGTGGAAAGTGTCTAATGGAAAGTACCTAGTGCCTAGTGGATACTTCGACAAGTTCAGTAATTGAAGCGGTAATGTGGAAGAAAGTGCGAGTTGGATAAGAGATACAGAGACAAGGGATAAGTGATGAGAGATAATTGAAAATGGACACTTCGACAGGCTCAGTGACCGCACTTCGACAAGCTCAGTGCATCACTCTGTGGTAAAAAATAAAATTTAAAATGAATAATACATCCGACATCCGACTATCAAATAACCAAATAACCAGATAACCAATAAAAATAACTTTCAACTTTCAACATTTAACTAACTTAAAAATGAGTCTAATCAAAAGCATATCGGGAATCCGCGGCACGATTGGAGGTCGTCCCGGCGATAATTTAACCCCTTTGGATGCCGTTCAATTCGCTTCGGCTTACGGAACTTGGTTGCAGGATAAATTTTCAAATAAAAATCTAAAAGTTGTTATTGGCAGAGATGCCCGTTTGTCGGGTCCTATGATTCAAAATATTGTTCAAAATACGCTGACCGGTTTGGGAATTGATGTCGTGGATTTGGGTTTGTCCACAACTCCGACTGTGGAAATGGCCGTAACCGGTTTGCAAGCAGACGGTGGTATTATCTTAACAGCCAGTCACAATCCGAAACAGTGGAATGCTTTAAAATTACTCAACGACCGAGGGGAATTTTTATCGGCAACCGATGGACAAAAATTATTGGATATCATAGCAAAAAATGATTTTAATTATGCCGAAGTAGATGATTTGGGCCGGATAGAAACCAAATCAAACGGTTATATCGATGAGCATATTGCCGCCATTTTGTCTATGGACGAAGTGCAAACGGACGCCATAAAAAAAGCCGGATTTAAAGTGGTTGTTGATGCTATTAATTCGACCGGCGGTTTGGCTATTCCCAAATTGTTAGAAGCTTTGAATGTCAGTTATGATTGTCTTTTTTGTGATGTGTCCGGCAACTTTCAACACGACCCCGAACCGCTTGAAAAAAACTTGCAAGATATTATGCAACGGGTTGCGGAAACCAGAGCGGACTTGGGTATCGTTGTGGACCCTGACGTAGATCGTTTGGCATTGATAGATGAAAACGGTCAAATGTTCGGGGAAGAATATACATTAGTAGCAGTTGCCGATTATATTTTGTCAAAAAATCCGGGGAATACGGTGTCCAATTTGTCTTCGTCCAGAGCTTTAAAGGATTTGTCAGACCGTTATGGGGTTCAGTATTATAAAGCCAAAACCGGCGAAGTCAATGTGGTGAAAAAAATGCGGGAAATCAATGCCGTTATAGGCGGAGAAGGCAATGGAGGGGTCATTTATCCCAAATTGCATGCCGGAAGAGATGCTTTGCTCGGTATTGCTCTAATTCTGTCTTATTTGGCAGAAAGTGCTCAATCTTTGTCGGCATTGCGGCAAACATATCCGTCATATTTTATGAGTAAAAATAAATTGACGGTTACACGCGGTTTTGATTTGGAGTCAGTCATTGCTTATTTTACAGAAAAATACAAGGATGCCGAAATTGACACACAAGATGGCTTACGTATAGATTTTAACGATTCGTGGGTGCAAGTCCGCAAATCGAACACAGAGCCGATAATCCGGATTTATTCGGAGGCACGTTCACAAGAACAAGCTGAAAAATTGGCGTATGATATGATAACTGAAATCAAAAAAAAATTTTTATAGTATGTCCGGTTTAGCTTCCTATTTCAATACATTTAGAGAGAATATTATTGGTATTGACGAGGTGATAGAAACGCCTTACGGTACCATGCCGTTAGTTTATACCGATTGGACGGCAAGTGGCAGATTGTTTACCTCTATTGAACGAAAAATTTCAGATGATTTCGGTCCATTTACGGCTAATACCCATACCAAAACCAGTTATTGTGGTAATTTTATGACGACAGCTTACGAAGAAGCTCGTGAGATTATCAAAAAACATGTCAATGCCACCGGTGACGATATTTTGATTATGACCGGACACGGGATGACCGGGGCCGTCAATAAATTGCAACGGATTTTGGGCTTGAAAATTCACGAAAAATTCAAATCCCGCTTACATCTCGCTGAAAATGAACGCCCTGTTGTGTTTATAACGCACATGGAACACCATTCCAATCAGACTTCTTGGTTGGAAACCATTGCCGATGTGGAAATCATGCCTTATAAGGATGTTAAAAATATTGATTTTGAAGCTTTTGAAGAACTGTTAAAAAAATATGACAACCGTCCGTTAAAAATTGCCTCGGTTACGGCTTGTTCCAATGTAACCGGTTTGCAACCTGATTATTACCGTATTGCCGATCTCATTCATCAATATGACGGTTATTGTTTTGTCGATTTTGCTTGTTCGGCCCCTTATGAAAATATTGATATGCATCCAAAGACTCCGGGACAACATTTGGATGCTGTTTTTTTCTCGCCTCATAAATTTTTAGGCGGTCCCGGTACTTCAGGTATTTTGATTTTCAATAGAGTTTTGTATCAAAACAAGATTCCCGACCATCCCGGGGGTGGGACGGTGCTTTGGACTAATCCGTGGAAAGAACACAGGTATTTTGATGATATTGAGTTGCGTGAAGATGGTGGTACGCCGGGTTTCTTACAGACTATTAGAGCGGCATTGGCTATTAAACTGAAAGAGGAAATGGGCGTAGAAAACATCTTGGCACGAGAACATGAAATTTTAGATAAATTGTTGCCGGCATTCAAATCTATTGAAAATTTACGAATATTAGCTGGTGATTTTACGGAGAGACTAGGTGTGATTTCTTTTAATATCGAGGGACTACATCATAACCTCGGTGTTAAGTTGTTAAATGACCGTTTCGGTATTCAAACCCGAGGAGGGTGCAGTTGTGCCGGCACATACGGCCATATTCTTCTCGGTGTGGATAAAGAAAAATCAAAACAAATTGTCAAGGAACTGGAACAAGGTGATTCGTCGCATAAACCCGGTTGGATACGCCTATCTATACACCCGACAACCAGTGACGCCGAAGTGGCTTATATTATTCAGGCGGTAAATGAATTGGTACAAAATCATCAGGATTGGCAAAAAGATTATAGATTTGTCAACGGTGAATATGAACATAAAAGTTTTGACAGTCATCAAAAATTAAAAAGAATTGTCAGGTTGATGTTTGAGTTTTGATGAAATGAGGAATGAAACATAAAGGTATTTATATAATAAAAAATCTAAAATCTAATTTCTAAAATCTAACTTCTAAAATCTAACTCAGCATGTCATTATCAACCATTATCATCATTATTACGGGCATCACAACCTATATGGGGTTTAACGACCATAAATTTTTTGAACGTTTTAAATTTTCGGTTTCGGGTATCAAAGCCGGAGAATACCACAGGTTTTTAACTTCCGCTTTTTTGCATGCCGATTGGTCACATTTTCTTGTCAATATGTTTACTTTGTATTTTTTCGGTGATTTTGTTGTCAGGTTCTTTGGTTCTTCTTACTTTCTATTGATTTATTTCGGCGGTGTTTTAATTGGTAATTATTTGTCTTATTATTTTCACAAAAACGATTTATGGTATGCGGCTATCGGTGCATCCGCAGGGGTGAATGCAGTGGTTTTCAGTTTTGTAACTTTGTTGCCGTTTGAATTTATCTGGTTATTTGCCATAATTCCCGTTCCGGCCATTCTGTTTGCTTTGGTTTATTTGTGGTACACCACCAAAGGCACACAAGACGCATATTCGCGAATAGGACACGAAGCACATTTCGGTGGGGCTATTGCCGGCGTGCTTATGACATTAGTATTGGATTTTAGAGACGCTTTTACGGCACATCCTTGGGTTGCAATCGTTTTACTAGGTGCTTTGGGTTACGGATTTTATTATATAAAAAGCAAGAAGTAATTTTAACCGGCAGGTTTAAAAATATACATGATAAAGAACTACTCTTTCATAACAATGATTTTTGATTATAACTTTTGGCTATTACAATAATTTGTTTGTGAAAAAAATTTTAATAAAGAACGATTGTTTTCAGAATTATACTAATACAAAAACAACGGACATTTCTTTTTCCGGAAACAAAGTTTAAAAGAAGTTTCCAAAAATGTTCCCGGTTTGCCGGGTGTTTATTACATTATAAGATTGGCCAAAGGAAAAATTGACTTGGTGTATATCGGAAAAGCAGGCACAATAAATCAAGATGGGAGTTTTAAAAATCAAGGTTTAAGAGGCCGGTTAAATAATAAGCAATAAATGAAAAAAGGCAGGATTTTTTTAATAAAAAAATGATGAAGAAAATATTGATGCTCTTGATATTTATTGGTTTGTAACCTATGATGAGGACCATAAAGATTTGCCCGGTTTTGTAGAGGCTATTCTTATGCAACATTTTTTTTGATTTATACAGACAAATTGCCTCAATGGAATGAAGCGTTTTAACAGGATAAATTTTTATTTCTTCCGCTCAATAACGTAATTCAACATCAATTTCAAACTCTCTTTGGCTTCGTTATCCGGATATTTTTCTAAAATTTGAAGGGCTTGCTGTTGGAATTCTTTCATTTTATTGACAGCATATTCCAGGCCGCCGTGTGATTTGACAAAGGCAATCAATTCTTTGACTTTTTTCTTATTTTTATGATGCTTTTTGACAATGTTGATGAGCCGTTTTTTGGTCTTGGCATCAACGGTATTGAGAGTGTAGATCAAAGGTAAGGTCATTTTTTGTTCTTTGATGTCGATACCAACCGGTTTGCCGATACCACCGGCTGTATAATCGAATAAATCATCTTTAATCTGGAAAGCCATACCGGTTAGTTCGCCAAAGCGGTGTAAATCTTTAACGGTTTGTTCGTCACTACCTACCGATGCGGCGCCCATGGCTGTGCAAGCGGCGATCAAGGTAGCGGTTTTTTGACGGATAATTTCGTAATAAACCGCTTCGGTAATATCGAGTTTACGGGCTTTTTCTATCTGTAACAATTCGCCTTCACTCATTTCTTTGACGGCAACCGAAATAATTCGCAACAAATCGAAATCGCCATTGTCAATGGAAAGTAACAACCCTCGTGACAAGAGAAAATCACCGACTAAAACGGCAATTTTATTTTTCCATAAAGCATTGATAGAGAAAAAGCCGCGCCGGTAATCACTTTCATCCACTACGTCGTCATGAACCAAAGTGGCTGTATGTATCAATTCCACGACACTGGCACCGCGGTAGGTCCGGTCGGTTACTTGTCCGTTGAGCATCTTAGCCGTTAGAAAAATAAACATGGGACGCATTTGTTTGCCTTTACGCGAGACGATAAAAGCCGTAATCCGGTTGAGTAAAACGACTTGTGTTTTCATCGATTGACGGAATTTTTTTTCAAAAATTTCCATCTCTTCGACAATTGGAGCTTTTATTTTTTCGACAATCTTCATTTAATTTTTATATTGAAAACCGGAATATGGCTATTAAGCAACAAAGATAACAAAATAACAAATTACTTTTTGAGGGCATTCCAGCCTTGTGCTTTCAGTTCTATTTTTTGATTGTCTTGTGTGATCAAATAAGCGCCTTTATCTTCCGTGATATGTCCAATGACGGCAAATTCTTTCCGGTGTTGAATTTTTTCATAATCTTTTTGACTGATGGTCATCAACAGTTCGTAATCTTCGCCACCGTTTAGGGCGGCTGTCAATTCGCTGATATGAAATTCATCGGCGGTTAAAACCGTTTGCGGGTCAATGGGAATTTTTTCGGCATAAATACGGGCGCCTACACCGGATTGTTTGGTGATATGCAAAATTTCGGATGACAAACCATCGGAAATATCGATCATAGCCGTTGGTTGAATATCCAATTCCTTTAACAAAGGCGGAATTTCTTTGCGGGCTTCCGGTTTAAGTTGCCGTTCAACAACGTAGGCATAAGGCGAAAGGTCGGGTTGATGTTGCGGGTTGGCTTTAAAGGTTTCGTTTTCGCGTTGCAAGACCAACAAGCCCATGTAAGCAGCGCCCAAATCACCGGTGACAACAATCAAATCGTTTGGTTCGGCTCCGGAACGATAAGTGATTTTTTCTTTCTCAACCGCGCCTACAATTGTCGGGTTCAGGATCAAACCGGATCGGGACGACGTGGTATCACCGCCAACCAGATCGACATTGTAAATACGGCAAGCGAGTTTAATCCCTTCATAAATTTCTTCAATGGCTTCTAAAGGAAAACGATTGGATAGGGCTAATGCCACTAAGAGTTGTGTCGGTGTGCCATTCATGGCATAGATGTCGGAAAAGTTGACGATTGCGGCTTTGTACCCTAAGTGTTTGAGCGGAAAATAAGCCAAATCAAAATGAACGCCTTCAACCAATAAATCGGTAGAAACCAAGGTTTCCATATCTTTAAATTCCAATACGGCGGCATCGTCACCAACACCTTTTATCGTACTTGGATTTTTTATTTCAATATCTTTGGTGAGGGTCTCGATTAAGCCGAATTCTCCCAATTTGCCGATGTCTGTTCGATGTGGATTTTTATCTTGTAGCATGGTTATAGTTAAAAGTTAAAAGTTGAAAGTGGAACGTAGTAACATCCCGTGCCTACGATGGTTATCGGGAGAGCGGGATTGAAAGTTGTACTACGACAGAATTAGTACCTACAACACTAGGTGGCTGAGTGTCCCGACTAATGTCGGGATATATTGAAGCCACAGGCTCCAAAGCCACGGCCATTAAATATTCAAATCATCATTTCAAAAATAACAATTCTTTTTCATATTGGATAATTCCTTTGCCTTTGTGTAATACATCGGCTCCTATAATCCCGTCTATTTTCACATCAAATGCGGTTAATACTTCATTGATATGCCCCAAATCCATAACCACCAGCGGTATTTTTTTTATTTTCCAATCGCCTATTTTTAATTTGTTTTTTTTAGAAAATCTGATATCGATATCATTACGCCCCGCACCGGTTGCTTTATGGTCTGTATCTTTGGATTTTATTTTAAAGTAAGTAACCTTGGCTTCGTCGATACAAGTGGTTGAAGCACCGGTATCCAGGATAAAGTTGCCCTGCTTACCATTTAATTTGGCACTCAACAAATGGTGTCCGGATGGTAAAGTTGTTAAAAATATGGTATGATAGCCTTGTTTTCGTAAAAATTTTTTGAGTTTCATGTCGCAATGATTTATATACAAAAATATGTAAGTTAGTTGAGATACAATTAATAATTTTATTCATTATAAATGAATCGCAAAGATATGATTTATCCCGGTAATTATCAGGATATGGGAGATTGGAACACTTTTATCTGTTAAAGAACGATTTTAATTGCTTGTTTTTTAACAAGTTATGAAATTGTAAAAAGGTAAAAAAAATAAAGAAGCAAAACTTTGCCTCTTGTATAAAAAGTTAAAATGTTTGTGAGTTTGATGGTATCTATAGCGTATCATTAGCATTGTCCAAACCGGTGATAAAAGGGCCTGAAAACTAACAAAATAATTTTGATTTTGATTACCGGCTATCTAAAACTTTTAATAGTATTGGGGATTACAAGGCTGAATACTACGCCGAGGCTTGTCAAGGTTTTGTCAAATATTATACTGGCAAAATACCGGTCATCGAGT
>JALVST010000067.1 GCA_027024205.1 Flavobacteriales bacterium
TGGATAAAAGACTGGAACAGCCACAATCTGTTATGAATAAAAAGGCAATGGAAGTCATGTTTTTCAATGATGAAAACAAAATTTATAAAGTGATTGCTCATTACTCGGATTAAAGAGCGGTTATATGTTAAACAATGTTCAAACATTCGGTATCGATTCGGATAAGTATGCCAAATTCAGACCCAAATATCCAAAAGATTTTTATGATTTTCTGCTTCAACATGTTCCTACCAAAGACAAAATGTGGGATTGCGCTTGCGGTAATGGTCAGGTAGCTATTGATATGGTTGACCATTTTAATCAAATTTATGCCACCGATATTAATCGAAATCAATTGGATAATGCCTTTAAACATCCCAAAATCAATTATAGCTTACAGAAAGCTGAGAAAACCGATTTCCCCAATCATTTTTTCGATTTGATTTGCGTTGCCCAGGCTTTGCATTGGTTTGATATGGAAGCTTTTTTTAACGAAACGGATCGAGTATTAAAAAAAGGCGGGATTTTAGCTGTATTTGCTTATGGTTTTTTTCACACAAATAGTGAAACGGACAATTTGTTGGAAAAAAACCTGTATTTAAAAATTAAAGACTATTGGTCGGATAGAAATCAATTGGTTATCAATAAATTTGCAGGAATTTCCTTTCCATTTAATGAAATAAAAAGTCCTTTATTTGAAATTAATTTGGCCTGGAATTTATCCGATATGATTTCTTACATCAAAACCTGGTCTGCCGTTAAACTTTACAACAGCCAAAACAAAGTAAAATTAGAGCATCAACTGTATCAGGCTTTAAAAAATGATTGGAAAGGAACGATTCAGGTTAAAATGGATTTTTTTTCCTTCGTACGAAAAAAATAGGATTTATACCGATTAAGCCATTGTTAAATATTATGAAACAAAGATGAATAATATCAACGGCCTTGATAAAATGAAAGTAAGCGCGAGTAAACCCGCCACGACTTATACACGAGACCGTTGTGCGTCATCAGAGAAAACCGAGAATGAACAAAATTGTTCATAATAGAAATTGATATTCCAAAGACTGAACTTGAATATTTTTTTGAAAATACAAAAACAAAATATTTAGACTTTTATTTTGTCCATAGAAGATTTGAATATGGCTGTGGACCCGGTCTTGTGCGGAAAAGGGACGGTACAAGATTATTTCTGGTTCAAATCGCAACGAATAGAACAGCCCGTTTATGATGAAAAGGATTTTGAGCATATTGACCTGTGGCTGATTACCCATAATCACGAAGATCATCTTGATAACATCGGGCTGTCGAAAATGTTAAACCCAGCTGAAATTGTTTATAATAACAATGGATATAAAATGTTGCAGAGAAACGGCAAAACCGCTTATATTTTTAGAAGCTCAATTTAGCGGAGGCGTTATGTCTAAATTTATTCTCATATTCATTTTGATTTTATCTGTTTCTTTTGCGCAAAACTGGTACAAAATAGGGCCGCCGGGCGGTTATTTTAAAGACTTCGCTTTTCATCCTTCAAATACAAATCTTATCTATGCAGGTA
>JALVST010000068.1 GCA_027024205.1 Flavobacteriales bacterium
CTTGTGTGCATAATCCAAGCTTTGCTGTAAGCTCCATTTGGTTTGGGCGGTAGCGAGGGAAGTAGTTAGTAATAATATGATGTATGTTTTTTTCATTGGTTATTTGGTTAACTGGTTATTTGGTTAAATAAGTTATTAGTGCCTAGTGTAAAGTGCCAAGTGCGGATTTTTTTTTCAAAAAAACTTCGTTTTTTGATGATTACATGATACTTTTAACTTCTAATTTCTAATTTAGTTTATGGTTATTTGATGTCGGATGTCCGATGTATTATTCATTTTCAATTATCTCTTATCCCTTATCCTTTATCCAATCACACTCCGCACTTTCCCGCTTCTGTTACTGAGCTTGTCAAAGTATCCCCTAGGCACTTCGCACTTTCCACTTACAAAAAAAATTCGCCAAGCGTAAAAATACAAAAATACTTTTTGTAAACTTTACTACTTAACGAATTTTTAGGAAAAGTGTTACAATGGGAAAATTAGATTTTAGATTTGTTGAAATCCGGTTAAGATGCTAAAATCAATCGTTGTTGCCAAAGGCATAAAATTCTTACTACTAATAATATCTACCGGTGATGTCAAAATCAAAATTTAATAACCAAGCCTATTTTTTAAAGATGAAACAATAATAAAGTAATACCTATTTTCAGCATCCATAAAATCTTGTATGTTGGCAACGCTAAATGCAATGGGAAAGCTATTACAAAAAATTCCATTTAATTTTTATTAAATTTGCCATTCAATTCAATAATTAAAAAAAAACAGCTTGATAAATGTTTTATGAAAACAATTAAACAAATTATAAATTCTGAGCAACTCAATCAGCCGGTAGAGGTCCGGGCTTGGGTAAAAACGTTTAGAAACGACCGTTTTATCGCCGTTAATGACGGTTCGACCATTCAAAATTTGCAATTGGTAATAGACCCGGAAAAATTTGATGAAAGTATTCGTAAAAAAATCAATACCGGAGCGGCTGTTTATGCCAAAGGCGAATTGGTCGAAAGTCTGGGTAAAGGCCAAAAAGTGGAGGTCTTGGTCAGCGAATTGGAAATTCTCGGTGAATCTGACCCGGAAAAATTTCCCATTCAACCCAAGCGGCACAGTTTGGAATTTTTACGTGAAAAAGCTCATTTACGGGTTCGCACTACTTTGTTTGGTGCCATTATGCGGGTTCGAAATACGTTGGCTTACGGCGTACATCAATATTTTCAAGAAAACGGTTTTTTATACGTCAATACGCCTATAATTACCGGTGCCGATGCCGAAGGCGCCGGCGAAATGTTTCAAGTAACCACCTTAGATATCGACAACCCGCCAAAAAATGAAAACGGAGAAATAGATTACAAAAAAGATTTTTTCGGGCGTAAAACCAATTTGACCGTTTCGGGGCAATTGGAAGCCGAAACTTATGCCATGGCATTGGGGAAAGTTTACACCTTCGGACCGACATTTAGAGCCGAAAATTCCAATACCACCCGGCATTTGGCGGAATTTTGGATGATAGAACCCGAAGTGGCATTTATGGACCTGCACGGCGATATGGATTTGGCAGAAAGTTTTGTCAAATATATCATCAAAACGGTTTTGGATAAAAATTATGACGATTTGCAATTCTTGGAAATGCGACTCAAAAACGAAGAAAAACAAAAACCGCAGGCCCAACGCAGCGAAATGGCTCTGATAGAAAAACTACAATTTGTATTGGATAACAATTTTATCCGTTTGAGCTATACCGAAGCCATTGAAATTTTACGCAACTCCAAACCGTTTAAAAAGAAAAAATTCAAATTTCCGGTTGAATGGGGTGTCGATTTGCAAAGTGAACACGAACGCTATCTGGTTGAAAAACACTTTAAAAGTCCGGTCATCATTTACGATTACCCCGCTAAAATTAAGGCATTTTATATGCGTCTCAACGATGACCTGAAAACCGTCCGGGCTATGGACGTTTTATTTCCCGGCATTGGCGAAATTATCGGTGGCTCGCAACGGGAAGAACGCTTGGATGTGCTCTTGCAAAAAATGGAAAATTTAGGTATTGACAAAGAAGAATTGTATTGGTATATAGACACGCGCCGGTTCGGAACGGCTGTTCACAGCGGGTTCGGATTGGGATTTGAACGTATGGTGCAATTTGTAACCGGTATGGGAAATATCCGTGATGTGATTCCGTATCCGCGCTACCCGGGAAATGCGGCTTTTTAAAAAAATATGCAAAACAAATCGACATATAATTTATTCCGTATTCTGATTATAGTAACAGGCTTTTCTTGGCTAACAGCTTGTTCCGGTGGAGAAACCATGCCCAAACCCAAAGCCCAATTGCGTTTGGAATATCCGCAAGCGATATATAAAAATATTGATTTTGAACATTTTAGCTTTGACAAATCCCACCTTGCCAAGGTTGAACGTATTTCGGATAAAAAAATCAATTTGGTATATCCGGCCATGAAAGCCAAAATATATTTGACCTACAATCCTATCAATCACAATTTGGAAGGGCTGTTACGCGATGCCGAAAAATTCACTTATGAACATACCGTCAAAGCCGATGAAATCATTACCCGCGATTATATCAACCAAAAGGACAGTGTTTATGCCACTATAAACCAAGTAACCGGCAATGCCGCATCGCAAATTCAATTTCACGCCACCGACAGTGTCAAACATTTTTTAGACGGCTCTCTATATTTTTACGCCCAACCCAATTACGATTCCATTATGCCGGCGGTTAAATACTTGGAAAAAGATATAAAACGTTTGGTAGAGACTTTGCGATGGAAGTGAAAAATTGAGGATTTTTTTTAACATTTATAAATTTTTACATAAAAAAAGTAAATCTTTAATATAATCTTAATGACTTTAATGGATTAATGGATTAAATTCTTCATTTTAAGAAGAAGGAACCGACGTTTTTTTTTTACATTTTATAGAATTGAATGCTCTTTGATGATAGATTTATATGTGTTAATTTTTTTTTTTAAAGGGTCAAAAGTTTTTTTGAAGGATACCTTTTCCGGCGTATTTCTTTTTAAATGTGTTGCAGCCTTTTCTTGTAAACAAGCACAAAATAATAATCCAACGAGAAGAATAACAAAGTCGTTTTTCACATAAGCTGTATTATTATAACGACTCGGTTTAAAAATTGTTGCTGTTTAGAATTGAGGAATTATTGTGCTTTCATTGAAAATTTTATTTATTGATGATAACTTTATGCTTCGGACAATATTTCTGATTTCTAACTTCTAATTTCCAATTTAAAGAAATGAGGAATTGAGTTTCTTTTAAGATTCAACTTTTAACTCTAAGCAGACTATCTATTTTGCGATCCAAATTTTCTCCCCACAAATTTTTCCCTGTAATTTTTCCGTTCCGGTCAATAAGATACATAGCCGGCAGGCTTTTGACCTGATATGTTTGTAAAATCCGGCGGGTACTGTCAATGAGTTGTAACCACGGCAAGTTGTCTTGTTGTAAAGCTTTTTTCCAAAAATATGTATGCCTGTCGGTAGAAACACCGATGATATTCAAACCACGTAAATGATATTTTTTATACAATTTCAGATACGCCGGATTAGCCGCTTCACGACAAGGCCGGCACCACGATGCCCAAAAATCTATAATCGTCGCTTTACCCATTCCCGCATCCACGGGTACTATCTTACCCGTGCTGTCCGGTAATTCAAAATACGGGATATATTGCCCGGGTAAAACACCTTCTTGCGACTGATTATGTGGCGCGATGTGATGTTTGGGATTGTTACAGGCGGTTAAAAGTATTACTAATACAATGATTATCTTAAACCAACTCAATCTCAAATTGCGTTAAATTGATAAAATCTTGCAAACGGTCTTGAATTTCGGATTTAGTTAGGTTTTCCAAACGTTCGGTGCCGAATTTTTCTACCGTAAACGAAGCGAGATTGGAGCCGCAGATAACGGCATTTTTCATCGCATTAAAACTGATATCTTCGAGTTGTGCCAATTTACCGATAAAACCTCCGGCAAAGGTATCGCCCGCACCGGTTGGATCAAAGACTTCTTCGAGCGGCAGAGCGGGTGCAAAAAAGATATTATTTTCGTGGAAGAGCAAAGCCCCGTGTTCGCCTTTTTTTATAATCAAATATTTTGGACCCATAGCTTGGATTTTCTTGGCGGCACGAACCAACGAATAATCTTGACTCAACTGACGGGCTTCTTCGTCATTGACGATGAGGATATCGATATTTTTCAGTACTTTCATTAAATCGTCCCAAGCCGTATCCATCCAAAAATTCATGGTATCGAGAGCAATCAATTTCGGCCGGATAGTCATTTGGTCGATAACCGACTGTTGAATAGCAGGATGCAGATTACCCAGCATTAAAAACCCGGTATCTTTATAAGCGTTGGGAACAACGGGGTTAAAATGTGCCAAACAATTGACTTCCGTTATCAGCGTATCGCGTTTATTCAAATCATTGTGATACTTACCTTTCCAATAAAAAGTTTTTTCGTTGTCCAGTTTTTCAATCCCGCTGATATCAATTTGCCGATCTTTAAATTTTTGCAAATAAGTACCGGGAAAATCGTTTCCGATAACGGAAACAATCCCAACATCAGGATTTAATTGGGCAGCCGCCATAGCGATATATGAAGCGGAACCACCGAGAATTTTTCCGGTTTCGCCAAAAGGCGTGATAATTTCGTCAAAGGCAACCGTACCTACCGTAAGAATTTTAGACATAATAAAACATTAATGATTTTCCGGTTGCGAAAATAGTTTTTTTTCATTGAATTTCAATAGTTTTTATGGAAAGGTTATCAACAATTAGTTGAGAATGATGATGATACCATTAACAGTAAAAAAAGTAAAGAGGCTGTCACAAAAGTAATAGAGACGGCCTCTTTTTTGTTTAATTTTTTTAATTTTCGGCATAAATTATTTTTTCATCAAATATTTTTTATAACACTCCAAAATTTCTATAAATATTGATTAA
>JALVST010000069.1 GCA_027024205.1 Flavobacteriales bacterium
TTTGCAAGTTTCTTTACCGGCAAATTTTTTTACAATATCCGGTGTTTGCGTATGGTCTATTTTTTGAAACTCATGATCCCGGCAGGAAATGGTGAAAATATGGATAACGGCAATCATAAAATATTGTAAACTATGGTTGACCTGCCTGTTCATTTTTTATTAATTTTTAACAAATAACTTTCTGACAGAGCCGATTTTTATTGTATAAATACCGGTTTTTAGAAAGTTTAAAGGTATGACAATTTTTTGGGATTGAGGTATTATTTGTTGTTTAAAAATTAATTTGCCCGACATGTCGAGAATACTCATTGTTTGTTTTTGAGGATTCAAACCTGTAACAAAGATTTTATCATCGACCGGATTGGGAAATAATTGTAAATTTTGTGTCAAACTATTGCTTATATGGTTTACCATAAACTCCAGGGCGCCGGCATCGGGTTGTGCATCACGTTGATTACCTTCAAAATCATCGTTTGTGAAGGTAGAAACAATAGCATAGGATATAGCCGGTGATGTGTTTAAAAGGTGAAAATCATCATTAATGGCATCTACAAATTGCGGGTCGGCTTCAATATAGGTGGCGCCGGCAGGTAAACTTTGGACAGCATTTACGCTTCCGTTTTCATTGTAAGCAACATTATTGTTAACATTTACGTTTGTCAGTGTCCCACCGTTTTTGTATAAAGCCCGGTGGTCGGGTCTGGCATAGGCAATATTATTTCTAACTACGGCATCTTGAACGGTGTTAAGTCCGAGTCCGCCGGCTTTACCATCATTATTGTTCCCATTTTTGTAAACCGTATTATATTCGACAATGGCACGGTTTGTTTTTTGAATAACTATACCCGAAGCCCCATTGAAATTAGAAATATTATTGGTTACCAGAAAAAAACCGTTGTTATAACTATCAGCATTCCGGGTTAAGAAAATACCACTACCTTCATCAATAACCATATTGATAAAATCTTTGAATGGATTCCAAGATATCAATCTGTTTTCGTTATGATGCACATAGTTTTTCAGGATTTTTATTTTGACATTGTTATTAGTATCGCCTACGGGTCTGACTTCTGATCTGGCAATGGTAAGGGCGCCTACCCCTACGGTTGTCCAGTAAGAATTGTGATAAATTTCGTTGTTACTTATCGTAACATAATCACTTCTGTCGGAACGCATACCGGAAGCAGGATAATCGTGTACAATGTTATTGGCAAAAATGATATGATGCGATCTGAGACAGACCAGTCCGTGTCCGTTGTAATAAGAAGGTTTTTTTATGTTTGATAAAATAGGTTTATTGATAATGGTTCCGCGTATTGACGGGTCGTTGATGTTGATACCTAATTCCACTGCCAAATCATGAACAATACCGGTAGAGTCTTTGTATAATCCCCAAGCATTTTCAGCTTCGGTTTGTGTAATTTGTGTTCCGACCCCTTCAAATTCAATATCTTGAATTTTTATATATGATGAATTTTTGACCAGAATAGTATAATTGGCATCGGATTTTAAAACAACCTGATCGCCCGGAAACGGCATAATTACAATGTATTGACCGGGTTGTCCGTTAGCGATAAGAGTTAATAAATTATTGTTTTTCCAGATATCGCCGTTACCATATTGTGAATTGTAGTAAGTGCCTTGATGAACAAAAATCGTATCACCGGCTTGTACCATTGTTCCGGCTTTTTGCAAGCTTGCAAAAGGGGCATTGATAGAACCGTTACCGTTGGTATCCGAACCGTTTACAGCTACATGCCAGTTGGTTTGAGCGGAAAAATTCATATGTATCAGTAATATGATAATAAATAATAAAGATTTCATTTTGAGTATTTTTACATTATAATTCGTTTGTATGATAAAAAAACGATAAAAACCGTTTTTTTTCTTATAATAGATTTTATGATTGAACTTTATTAGCTTGTAAAAAAGACTACTTAACCGCATGATGTTAAGTAGTCTTTTTTTTATAGATAGATATAAAATAGAACTACCTTAATTTTACAAATTTGTGGGTAGAACTGTGATGATTCACATCTTTTACTTTTACCAAATAAATACCGGGATTATATTGAGAGATATTGATTTGTTCTACGGATCTGCCGGTATTGAATTGTTTATAAACCGTTTTGCCGGTTATATCATAAATGGTAATTTCGGCAATCGGATTTTGCGTTTGAACTTTTATGTAATTCGAGGCGGGATTGGGATATACATCTAAGAAAGACAGAGTATTATCATCTACACCCGATTGATTTGTAAATTCGATTCTGTCTATTAAGAAATCGCCGGTTCCGGAAGATTGACCGGGATTATTCGGATTGTCTTGGTCCCTAAAAGCTATGGTAACCATTACATTACCTGTCCATGCGGAAGAGGCGCTCAAATCAAAATCATAAGTTACAAAACCGGTATCTGAAGTGGTAATTGGGAAATCCAGAGCATTGGGTACATCTCCGTTAAAAATAAAACGGATTTCATCGTCATTGGTAGACAGATTTTGAAGGGTAATGTGCACTCTTGAATATTGAGAGGCATCTACATGATAATTCATTTGCTTGATTTTAGCAAATGCATTTTGATAGGGTGAAAACGTAAATATACCGTTTGAGGGTCCTGAGATAGTACCGTTTACCGCTTGCCAACCTTCAGGATCATTATCAACGTTGAATTCATAAACATGTTTTTCGGTTGTTACCGGTTGTATGGCAAATTCGATTTTGTCAACGTCGATATTAACTGGATTTGTGGGTAAAATATAATTGCTATTTCCGGCATTTTTAAAATGAATTTTGAAATCATTTATAGTTCCGGTCCAATGCGTGGGGTTGGCCAAATCAATCCAATAGGTTTTAAAACCGGTATCACCGTTGGTTATATCGATATTTTTGTATACCCGTCCAGTACCTTGTTTCGGATAGGATATCCGCAAATAAGTAGGGCCGTTAGGATCACTGTTTTTTAAAGTGATACCGATATACGAACTTGTGGAAGTATCTACTCCGGCAGAATTTGTAGCAAAATTGGGATTTTTGAGTGTCCCATCTCCCGGAACAGTGGTTAATGTCATATAAGTGATATTAGTTGTCTGTGTAAAGTAGGTTAATATATTCCAACCGTCGTCACTATTGTTAAAATCAAATGTTTGTGCCATACCGAAATAAGAGGCACATAATAAAAATAGAGTGGAAAGGATAATTTTTATCATAGCTTTTTATTTTTGTTTTGATTTATTTTTCTTGTTCTTATTTTTTTTATTTTTCTTGTTTTTTTATTTTTTAGTCTTGTAGCTTTTCTGGCGTCTTTTTGTTCTTTGGTAAGAATTTCGTTATAGATAATTTTGTTTATTCTTTTTCTTTCGGCTTTGATGAGTTTTTCTTGATTATCTTCACCTTTATGTTCTTTTTTTATTTTTTTTATGTTTTTTCTCATGGTTAATAATAAATCAAAAATCTTTTCTCTTTGGTCTGTCGTTAAAGCTGCATCAGGATTGGAAGCAATAATTTGCTTATTGATTTTTTCAATTCTTTTGTTGATTTTTTGTTTAACTTTTTCCGATTGCGCATTCCCTGAGAATACAAATCCGAAAATCATCGTAATAATAAGTACTGTTTTTTTCATCTTTTTCTGTTTTTAATTGTTACAAATTTAATAAAAAAATCTTTTACGAAAATATTGTATCGTTTTAATTGGATTAATTTTTATAAATTTTAATGTTTTATTCATTTTTGATGCTTGTCATAACACTTTCTTTAAAACCGATTCTTTGTGCTACGGCTGTCAAATACAGTCCTTTTTGAAGTTTTAAAGGGTGATAATACACTTGCCAGTGAGCATCAAAATCTAATTTTTTGACGGGTTTGTCCGTTATCAAATAGGCAATGGAAGCGGCTTTGGTCGGGCAATTCAAATAATATTTACCATTCTTTTTTTCAATACGGACAGGTTGCGTAATGGGTTGCTTGTAACCGGGCCACATTAGGGAAATTAATTCGGATTCGGGTATTTTACCGTAATCTTTTTTACCATCAAAATGCTGTTTCAGTGCCTGTCGCATTTTTTCTAAAATAGCCTTGTATCCAGGTTGGTTTGATATATCATGTAATTGATAAGGATCTTTTTGACAGTCATACAGTTCTTCGACCGTTTTGGTTTGAAACCAAGACTCTTGCACAGGATTGAGTTTGCCTTCCCTATGTAATCTTAAAAATTCCGGCATCATAGGAATCTTTTTCCGGTAGTGAATGTCTTTATATTTGGGCAGTTGGGGATAATCATTTCTGACATACAGATACCGTTTGTTTCTCGCCGAACGGATACGGTCACTATATTCGTCAAAACGGTCGGACGAGCCGTAAATAAACTGCCGCGGCGGGGCTTGAGTATCACCCAAAAATGCTTTTCCTTCCATATAATCGGGGATAGGTGTATGAGTTAAGCTTAAAACCGTAGGCGCTAAATCGACAAATGAAATCATTCGGTCTGTTCTGCCTTTGTGACGGCTGTTGATATCTTTGACCAAAAAAGGCACTTTCAGGCCGGTATCATATATTTCACGTTTCTCACGAGGTAAAGGACCACCGTGGTCACTGTAAAAGAATATAATGGTATTGTCATAAAGGCCGGCATCTTTGAGTTCTTTAATTAATATTCCTACTTTATTGTCCATTAATTCCACATTGCTATACATACGGGCTACACTTTCCCGCGTAGCGGCATTGTCCGGTAAAAAAGGTGGTACGGGAACCGAATCCGGGGAAACGGTCAACGGTAAATTTTCATTCCGCCACAAACGGCTTTCATGGGTATCACCAATATTAAATACGGCAAAAAAAGGTTTATCTCCCGGACGGTGTTTCCAGTGGGCATGCCAAGAATTTTCGTCCCAAGCCGTAAGCGGTGCGGCAAATTGGTAATCGGTTTTCGGATTGTTGGTACAGTAATAACCGTTTTTTCGTAAATATTCCGTAAAACATTTTACATTTCCGGGAATAACGGCCGAATATTGCCGTATTTTTTTTCCGGACAAATCACGAATATTGACCTTTGTGCTATCCAAATAGATCCGTTTGCCCCAACCGAATACATCTTTCCCCGTACGCATATGAATAGTACCGATACTCGTAGGATACATACCCGTAATTATAGCCGAACGGCTCGGGGCACAAACCCCGACTGTGGCATATGCATTGTCGTAAATCATGCTCTCTTTGGCCAAAGCGTCCAAGTGCGGAGTCTTGGCAGTATGGTCGCCATAAAATGATAATACCGGGCTTAGGTCTTCCGTTACAATCCAAACAATGTTCGGTTTTATAACTTTTTCCTCTTTCTTGGTATTTTTTGTCGCTTGACAAGCAAACAAAAGCATACTCCCGGTTAAGCCGTAGATAATATATCCGAATATTTTTTTCACAAGATTAATTTAAAAATTTGATCAGTATAGATTTATGTCAAAATCGGTGTTATCCCGGGTTACATTCAATATACCTTTATGTGTCTTGCCAGTTACTTCAATTTGATACTGATATATACCATAAAATCCTCTGGTTTTCAGTTTACCTCTTTTATCGGTTTGAGTTTCTGTCTTGGTAGTCCAAACATTTTGAGTCAAATCTAAAAAGGCCCGTCCCATAGTCCCCGGTGTGCCGTCAGGGTTAAACAAATCCACTTTTTCTTTTTTGTTTCTGATCATACCCCAAAAGATAAATTGGGTGACACTGGGATGACTGAAAGCTGCAATCATAAAATCACGGGTATATTGTTCTCGTAATTCAGGGTCCTTAACATCCAAAGTAAATTCGGATATACCGATTTCTTTATCCAATTTGGCATAATAATCTAAAATTTCCAAAATTCTTTCAGGTGGTGTCAAATCGTTTCCGATATGACTTTGAATACCGATACCATTGACCAAACCGCCGGTTCTATTGTCCAGACGCTTAATAAATTTATAATACCATTTTTGTTTTTCACGGTTAATACCGCCCCGGCTGATAATACCGTATTCATTGACAAACCTTTTGGCGTTGGGTTGCATTTTCTTAACGATTCTAAAACCTTGATACAGTATTTTTTCCGAACCTGTAATTTGTTGTAAATCCCGGTTGGTATATGCTTCATTGACAACATCCCAAATATCAATTTTACTTTTAGTCTTACGCAAAATACCTCTGACATGGTTTAAAATGTTTTTTTTTACCAACTCGGGATTGTTTTGATTTTGTTTGATTTTTTTTGGCATGTATTTGAAACCCGGCCATATCAAAACATGTCCTTTAACTTTTAGTCCGTCCCCTTTGAGAATATCAAGAGCTTTTAAGGTTATTGCCCGGCGTTTGGGCTGTTGCCATTGCCTGATTTTTAAATCGTTTTCAAAAACACAAACATTAAAATACTTTTTCAGTTTTTGATAAGCGAGTGTATTATTAACAACATCTTTTGAACTGATAGTCGCTCCGAAATCAAAAGCATGTTGTACCAATTCGATTTTAACTTTGGCTTTTGAAAGGGGCTTGCCGTTACGGGTAAAACGGATGCTAAAATCCGTTTTACGAATCTTGTCTATCCGCTTTAAAGCTTTTTTTCGCCAATTGGCATCTTTTTCCATACCCCGGTAAGTAATTTTCGTTTTGGGCAAACTGTTTATGTCTGTTCCTTCAGGATACGCTAAAAAACGGATATTTTTGATTAAAAATTCTTGCGGCCGGTAGCCGAATTGCATGACCAAAGCAAAATATACTGGGTCAACATCAACTGTCGTCTTAAAAGGTACGTAATATGTTTTCCACTTGGGTACCAAACTGTTAGTAAATTTCAAATCTTCACGATGTGAACGGACTTGCCTCAGTTGCCAATTGACTTTGGCTTCACCGGTTTCCAAACTCGATTGGAGACTTTTCGCATCATAAGTCAGTAAAAAAACTTGTCCTTTTTTAAAGGTTTTAGATTTTAAAGGAATGGCATCCGATAATTTATAGATAAATTTCGGCTGCTTAAGTGTTTTGACATCCAAAACGGATTGTTCTCCGCGATTTTTATCATAGTAGCTGACGCTTCCGAATTCTTTTTTTAAAAGAGTAGAATTTAAATGCTTATAATCTAACAAATTGACAGCTTGGTTATCGGTAGGTATAACTTTCTGTTGTCCGTAGGTTTGAAAAAATATGCTTATCAGAAAAAAGATAAGCAAACTTCTTTTGAAAATATAAGGTCCGGTCTTCATAATTATTTTTTAGTTTTTTAATAAGTTTCAATAATTATACCAATTTGCACTTAGCAACATCTTTCACTCACTATACTTTTATTGATATTAACAATGCACATTTGTTGATAATGCAAGACAAATATATAAAAAATTTTTACCATACTATTAAGTCGTTTTTTTTCAAAACAATGGTTTGATTAGCTTTTTATAGTGGTATTGATTTGGATAAAAAGTGTATTTTTGTCAAATACGAAAGTCAAATTATGGACATTGCCCTTTTTAAATATTTAACAGGTTTTTTTGTTGTTTCGATAGCGGCTTTTCAAATAGCTAAATTTTTGCAGCGGAAAATCCATTTTCCATTGATAACCGGATTGATTTTAACAGGTATTTTAGCTGGTAGTTCATTTTTGGGATTTATACCGGATTATGCCTTGCCTAAACTCAATTTTTTAAATGAAATTGCATTGGCTATCATTGCTTTTTCTGCCGGAGCCGAGTTACATTTGGAAGAGTTGCGCAGTCGTCTGAAAAGTATCAAATGGATGAGTATGGCACAATTGCTGGTAACTTTTGTAGTCAGTAGCGCATTTGTTTATTTTATATCCGGTCATATTCCATTTATGGTGGGGGTTAATACGAACGTTCGTATCGCCATTGCCATGTTATTCGGGACCATTTTTGTGGCACGGTCACCTTCCTCTGCCATTGCTATTATCAATGAAATGAGGGCACGCGGTCCTTTTGTTAAAACGGCTATGGGGGTCACGGTAGTTATAGATGTTTTAGTCATTATTTTATTTGCCATAACTTTTGCTATCGTTAAAACTATTATAGATGGCGAGCCGCTCAATCTGAGTTTCTTGATGGTGCTTGTGCTTGAAATTCTTTTGTCCGTTGCTATCGGATATGTTTACGGAAAAATTTTACAATCATTACTAAGAACCAACTTACCTTTCAACTTAAAAGCCTTGTTTATTATTTTCATAGGATACAGTATTTATTTACTCAACCATTGGGTGAGTTATCAAGCGGAGTTAGCCGGACATCATTTTGAATTGGAGGCTTTATTGATAGCTATAATTGCCAGCTTCTATATAACCAATTATACCACATATAATCACGAATTTGAACAAATTATAACCCGTATCAGCCCTTACATATATATAATATTTTTTACATTGACGGGAGATTCTTTGTCTTTACAAATTTTGATGAATGTTGTTGAAATTGCTCTAATTTTATTTGGCGTGAGGCTTTTATCGTTAATTCTAGGTGGATTTATCGGGACATGGGCGGCCAAAGATGATTTTAAATATGCCAAAATCTCTTGGATGCCTTATGTAACACAAGCCGGTGTTGCAATCGGATTAGCGACCATGGTATCGGAAACTTTTCCAAGTTGGGGGCATGAATTTGAAACGATTATTATTGCTATTATCGTTTTAAATCAAATTATCGGTCCGCCGGTATTCAAGTGGGCTATAAAATATGTTGGCGAGGCGCATCAAAAACAAGATTTTCAACCGACAAGTCCGCAACATAAAGCCGTTATTTTCAGTTTGGACAGTATTTCATTGGCATTAGCCAGGTTGCTTAAACAAAATGATTGGATAGTAAAAATTGTTACCACTCAAAAAGAACACAATGTGCGGGATATAGAAATATTACAGGTTTACGGTTACAACAAAGAAAATATTGCCAAATTGGATTTAGGTAATCCCGATACGGTGGTTTTGCTTTATCCTGATGACGAAAAAAACTATGAAATAGCTGAATGGCTTTATGAAACCATCGGATCGCCCAATATGATTACACGATTAGAAAGCGGAGCGTTTGCCCAAAAATTTAGAGAAATAGGCGTAAAAGTTATAGAACCGACGGCGGCTATGGTCAACCTGTTGGATCATATGGTCAGAGCGCCCGAAGCAACCAATATCTTACTCGGTTTTGATGAAAATCAAGATACCGTCGATGTGGAAGTCCGCAATCCGGATTTGGTCGGTTTGCGTATCCGCGATTTACACCTGCCTCAAGATGTTATCATTCTGTCGCTTAAACGACGCGGTAATACGGTGATTACACACGGTTATACGCAATTACGTCTCGGCGATATCCTGACTTTTGTCGGGTCCAAAGAAAGTTTGGAACAAGTGCGGCTGCGGTTTGAATTTGCTTAACTGTTTTTCAAAAATACCAGTCGTTTTTTTTCAGATATCTCGATAAGGTATGATATTTTTATTTTTCATGATTTTTATAGAGTTCTTCCCAAAGCGGATTGTTATCTGAATGGCGTCCATGGTCAAAATTTTCATAGATTTCAAACTCTTCTTCGGTGGTTTTCTTTTTCCCGAACCACAACCCGAAAGTCATTAATATGGCTGAGCCCAAAATAACAAAAGATATGACTTCTTTACTAAAATAAGGAATTTTGTAAACACCGGGAATTTTGTAAAACAATAAAATGGTTATCAATCCGCGCGGTGCCATAAAAACTTCGGGGAAAAGGGATTTGCCGGCAAAAAAGACTTTCAAATTCAAAAAACGGACTAAAAAAGTCAACAACAAAATAAACAAACCGATAATCACGACATTTTGATAAAAAATGCCATTTATATCTATGGTCATACCAAATAGAACAAAGAAAAACGTCCGGATTAAAAAAGCCGTTTCAAAAGTGATTAATTTAAATTGCTCTTTGACTTCTTCAATCCGGTCTTTTTTAAAGATTTTAGATAGTCGTTTTTTAAAAAATATATCAAAATTTTCAAGCATAACTCCAAAAATCAAAATCAGTATTAAACTGGACAAGTGCATAATTTTTCCAATAATAAATAATGCCGTTAAAATAGACAGAAAAAGAAAAAACTTGATTTTAGTATGTATTTTTTGAAATAAAAAGATTAGCAAATAACCTGCTATTAGTGATACTAAAATGGTTATCAACAAACCGCCACCTACTTTGGCAAAAACATGCCCTTGGCTACCGGGTAACATCAATACAATATCAAATGCTAAAATCCCCAAAATATCACTAAACGTTGATTCGTATATCAAAAATTCCTTCTTTTCTTCATCTAAAAAATGTACGCTGGGTATCACAATGGCACTACTGACAACCGATAAGGGTACGGCATTGATATAAGCCGTATAAAAATCATGTGTTAATCCCATACCGTAAATTAAAAACGCTATGGCAAACGATGTGCCTGTTAAAATCAATAAAGCCGTAATAAAAGCTTTGATAATCAGTGTTCTTTTTTCCTTTGTCAATTTTAAGTCCAAGGCCGCTTCCAATACAATTAACAACAACCCGACCAACCCCAAAATATTAACAGTCGGCTGTAAATCCGGTAAATGAAAATCAAAGGTTTGCGAAAGCTTATTTAATAAAATTCCGGTCCCTAATAGTAATAAGACAGAAGGTATTTTTATTTTTTTGGAAATAACATCAAAAAAATACGATAATATAACAAGGATGCTAACTCCCAGGATAAAATAATAACTATGCATGATATGGTAATTCAATATTTAATAAATGGCAAAATAAGAATTTTAAACAATTTGCGAAAAATATTAATATATTTTTTTTCGTTAGTTTATAAAATTGACGGTTTTATGAATATTCCGTTGTGTAATAATCTGAATTTTCATTGATATATGATGAAACGAACATGAATTTTATTAATCATAAATACACACAAGGTTATGATTAAAAAAAATCATGAGAGTTACTGAATGTATTATAAATTTTTATTAATTTTTTTTGTAAAATAAAAATTTTAAACAGATGAAAAATTTGTTTCTGATTTTTATATTTATTTTACCTTTTTGTTGTTTACAGTCATCACAAAAACCTGTAAAACAAACCGGTAATTTAATCAATCCGCAAGGCACGACTATCGCTACGAGAATATTACCGCCCGAAGGTTATAAAAGGAGATATTACAATCCCGGAACTTTTGAATATTATCTTATACACTTAAAACTCAAACCGCAAGGAACAAAAGTCAAGTATTACAACGGTGAAGAAAAACCCGGTGAAGGGATTTACATTGCCGTTGTCGATATGGATATCGGTCACCGCAACTTGCAACAATGTGCCGATGCCGTGATGAGGCTCCGGGGTGAATACCTTTATAAAACAGGCCTATATAACAAGATTCATTTTAATTTTACCAACGGATTCCGGGTGGATTACCGGAAATGGCAACAAGGATACCGGGTGGCCGTAAACGGCAATAAAACCCATTGGGTCAAGTCGGCAGCGCCTTCCGGTTCTTATACCACTTTTAGAAAATACATGGATATTGTTTTTGCTTATGCCGGCACTTTATCCTTGTCCAAAGAATTGGTTTCTGTGCCTTTAAAAGATATAAAGCCGGGTGATGTATTCATCCACGGCGGTAGCCCCGGTCATGCCGCTATCGTTGTGGATGTAGCGGTGGATGACAAGCATCATAAAGTTTTTCTGCTTGCCCAAAGTTATATGCCGGCACAAGACATTCAAATTTTAATCAATCCCAACAATGCGGACATCAGTCCATGGTATGCTGTCAATGAGATAGGCAATATATTGGTCACGCCGGAATATACATTTAAAAGAACGGAACTGAAAAGGTTTGCAGATTAGTATTTTTAATTTTTAAACCTTTTTACAATAAAAAATTATAATAGAAAGCCCGTAAAGATTTTAGGTTATTAATCATCGGCCGAAAAAAATCGCTGTTTTTTTTATAATTGTCAAGTAATTATTTGAGAATTTTGATTATTTTTAGTGTCAAAATCAAAAAATACTACAACTATGAAAATTTATGACGATAAGCACATTAAAAACGTGGCATTTGTCGGTGCCCACGGTAGCGGCAAGACCACGCTTGCCGAAACCATGTTATTTGAAGCCGGATTGATAAACAGACGTGGAACTACCGAAGGTAAGAATACGGTTTCAGACTTTACCGATATAGAAAAAGAAAGACAAACTTCCATTTTTGCCACTCCTTTACATACCGAATGGCGTAATTACAAAATAAATATTATCGACACGCCGGGATTGGACGATTTTATAGGAGAAATTATTTCTGCCATGCGGGTTTCCGAAACAGCTTTGATGGTTATCAATGCCCAACACGGTGCGGAAGTCGGGACTGAAATTATATGGAATTACATCGGACGTTTTCATCGGCCGACGGTTTTTGTCATCAACCAGATAGACCATCCCGGAGCCAAATATGATGAAGCTTTTAACAGTATTTTAGAATTGGCCGGTAAAAATGCCGTCAAAATCCAATTTCCCCACACGATGCCCGACGGCCGTCAAGCTATTATAGATGTTTTGAAAATGAAAATGTATGTATTCGGTCCTGAAGGGGGTAAACCCGAAAAACACGAAATTCCCGAGGAACATAAAGGAATGGCGGAAATGCTTCACAACGAATTGGTTGAAAAAGCCGCAGAAAATGATGAGGAATTGATGGAATTGTATTTTGACAAAGGAACACTCAACGAAGATGAAATGAAAAAAGGCATCAAAAAAGGAATGTTGAATCTTGAATTGTTTCCTGTCTTTGTCGTTTCGGCTTTAAACGATATGGGTAGTGGCCGTTTGATGGGTTTTATAGACAATGTAACGCCGTCGGCTTTGGATATGCCTGCCGAACAAAGTTTGGAAGGTGAAATCATTGCACCCAAAGTAGATGCAGATCCGTCATTGTTTGTATTCAAAACCAAGTATGAAACCAATGTTGGTAAGATTACTTATTTTAAAGTCAAATCCGGAGAAGTGAAAACCGGAGACAAACTGATGAACAGTCGTACGGGTGAAATAGAAAATTTAGGTCAATTGTACATTATCAACGGTAAACAACGCGAGCCGGTTGAAAAATTGGTAGCCGGGGATATCGGTGCCGTTATCAAACTCAAAACGACTGAAACCAGTGATACATTACACCATCCCGACCACAAAATCACTTTCAAACCGATCCAGTTTCCGCCGCCACGTATCCGTAAAGCCGTAAGAGCAAACAATAAAAACGAAGAAGAAAAACTGCAAGAAGCTCTTAAAAAAATTCACAGTCAAGACCCGACAGTTATTGTTACTTATGATAAAGAGATGAAACAACAAATTTTAGCTTGTCAAGGAGAATTACATTTGGCTATTGTCGATTGGGTTTTGCAAAAAGAATACGGAATAAAAGCAGAATTTGATAAACCGCGTATTTCATACCGTGAAACCATTCAACGTCCTGCTACGGCCAGTTACCGCCATAAAAAACAATCGGGTGGTGCCGGACAGTTCGGTGAAGTACATCTCAAAATAGAGCCTTATTACGAAGGTATGCCTGACCCCGAAGGCTTCCCTATCCGCGGTAAAGAAGAAGACGATTTGCCTTGGGGCGGTAAATTGGTATTTATCAATTCCATTGTAGGCGGTGTGATTGATGCCCGTTATTTACCGTCTATCAAAAAAGGTATTTTGGAAGTAATGGAAGCCGGACCTTTGACCAAATCACCTGTGCGTGATGTACGCGTGATTGTTTATGACGGTAAAATGCACCCGGTCGATTCCAACGATATTTCTTTTAAAATTGCCGGAGCCAATGCTTTTAAGCAAGCCTTTTTAGATGCCAATCCCAAATTGTTGGAGCCTATTCATGAAGTAACCGTCAAAATGCCCGAAGAGATGATGGGAGGCGTGATGACCGACTTACAAAGCAGACGTGCTATTATTATGGGTATGGAAACAGCCGGAAAATACCAACAAATAAAAGCACGCGTACCGTTAGCCGAAATGTACCGTTATTCTACGACCTTACGGTCATTGACCCAAGGACGCGGTACGTTTACATCAGAATTTTACGGTTATGAATTAGTGCCTCAAAACATACAGGAAGAATTAATCAAACAAAATAAAGAAGAAGAAGACTAATTGTTTTCATGGTTTCCATTTACATTAAAAAAACGCCCGGAAAACCGGGCGTTTTTTTAATATAGAGTAGAGTATTATACTGATGTTTTGACCTTATCCTGAACGGATACAATTATTTTTTCCACTTCATCCGGTTTGAGTCCGACAATTTCCGCAATTTCACCGTATGTCAGCCCACCCAAAGCATTCAAATCCAATACACGGCGAATCGTTTCGGGCAATTGGCTGTAAATACTACCGAAAATACTA
>JALVST010000070.1 GCA_027024205.1 Flavobacteriales bacterium
AAACCGGAAAATCAAAAACTTATCGCCGGGTGTCTATTCGGATTGGCATTTGTTTGACACGGAAACAACCCGGCAATGGAGCGATGCCTATTACGGCAAAGCCATTACGGAATATTTGTTTGAACCGACACTTGAAGCCTTTTATTTTCAATCACCGGACGAAACTTCAAAGGCATTACCCATAGCCATATCAAAATTTAACCGCTTCAAAACCATCACTTTAAAATCCGGCATTAACCGCTTGGCATTGGAATTATCCCAAAGAGTAAATATTGAATTTAACAGCAAAGTTATAGCCATTGATGGAGAAAACAACCACCTGAAAGTTCATACAAAATACAGAAGCTATCCGGCAGATTATGTTGTGTTGGCAACTACGGCGGATATAGCAAAACAACTACACAAGAACGCCAATCCGGTAGAGAAAAAACTATTAAATACCAAATACAGCCACACAATTAATATTGCTTTCGGTCTGAAAAACAAGTTATCCGGCAAATTCGGTTACTACGGCATTTTTGTGCCGCAAAAAGAAAGAAAAATCATAGCGGCAATAGCCATTGAAAGCAACAAACACAGTCAACGGGTTAGTGAAGGCGACTTAATCAATGTGATGCTTTCGGGACAAGCCGGGAAACAATATTTTCACAAAAAGGAAAACGATATAATTGATACGGTTAAAAAGGAATTGGAAAAATATATGCCCGGTATTTCAAATAACATCATCTTTACCAAAATGTTTAAATGGCAAAAAGCCGAACCCTATTCACCGGTCGGACGAAGTCAAGCCATCTATGAATACAGGCAGACCATCGATAGTTCCAATAAAATTCTATTAGCCGGCGACTATATGGGCATGCCTTTTACCGAAGGTGCCGTTGAAACCGGAATATGGGTCGTAAATACAATCAAAAACTTTTAGAGACCGTTGCAATATTCTAAAAATCATGAAAATAAAACTCATTCTACTTCAATCTTCTTCGTTATCAAAAATTTTTAATCCTCATTATCAACACGATAACTGCGGTTAAAAATTTTTTCTTGCCTTGAATATTTTTGTATAATGAGTTTTGCAACGGACTCTTTAATTAAACCTTTCAAAAAAACAGCGTCATATTAGTATAGTTTTTATCAAAAAAATGAAAAAAACAATATTTATTCTTATCATTTTCAGTTCATTTCATTGGATTTATGGTCAAAACCAAAATATCTCCAACGGCAATCTCTTTGACGGCGAACCGTATTTAGCTATTGATCCGGCAAACAGCCAACACATGGTTGTAGCTTGGATGGGGTATAATCCCGGTACCAAGGCATTTATCAAAACCAAAGTAAGTTTTGACGGCGGACAAACATGGAGTAACGTTTATGATATACCCCACATCAATTCATCTTTTGGCAGCGCCGACCCTTCCATGGCTTTTGACAGTTCCGGTAATCTTTTCTTATGCTTTATTGATTTTGATAAAGATACAGGTGCCGGTGCCGTTTTTGTCGTCAAATCCACTGACGGCGGTTTGACG
>JALVST010000071.1 GCA_027024205.1 Flavobacteriales bacterium
CAAGCCGTGGCACTTTCGGTAGGAAAATTAACAATAGACAATACTTCCCTTGTCCTATCAGGTAAAATGCCAAGTATTGTAAAATGCGCTTCTTTACTAACACTATCACCTCTGCGTGTGGATATGTATGTAGCATCTATGTAAATAATTGGATAATAGGACGTCAATGGACTTCTAACCATTCTTTAACATCATTCCTCGCATATTCAAATAGACGACTTACCTGACTAGTTGAGTATTTCTTCCCATAAATCTCATCAAAAATTTCGCCTACTTGTTCTGTGGTAAGACCACTCCCGTAAAGCTTAAAAGCTATTTCTCTTGCTTCTTGCTCTTGCTCTTTTAAAACTGTTAGTAAAACTGGATAAAAATGATGATAACGACTACGTGGAACTTGTAATTTCAATTGTTTATTCATACCAAATGCTTTTCGCCATCGATAACCATTACTAACATCGTTATTGGTCTCATTGAATAATTTACGCTCTGCTCGCATCAAGGCCTCTAAACTCAATGTAAGGACTTTATTGAAACCATTTTTTTCTTGTGCTACTTGTTCTAAAATTTTTGTAACTTGCTCCTGTGTAAAGTGTAAGCTATTCTTAGTTTTCATAATTTTTAATTTTAAAATTTTATTTTCATTTCAAAATTAAGAAATCTGCACTTTACACACTTTTTGGGATAGTATCAGTGTTATAAAAAATATTTGATGAAAAAATAATTTATGCCTAAAATTAAAAAAATTAAACAAAAAAGAGGCCGTCTCTATTACTTTTGAGACAACCTCATTTATACTCTATAAAATTATCCTATTTCTAACTGTAAACCCGATAATATAATTTCCGGGGATCAATATCGTTAGCCGTCAAAACAGTTGCTGCTGTTTTTTTCAAATTATCGGGACCTACCATGTAAACGCCGTCAAAGCCGGTTCCTTCTTTTTGTAAAATGTCCCGGATAATTTCCGAATTAATTTGTCCTTTATAATCACCAGTATCATTCTTTGAAAAAACATGATAAATTTTTAAAAGGCCGGGGTATAACCGTTCTATCTCCTTTAATTCTTTATAAAACATGGTTTTATCAGAATTTTCATTTCCGTAAATCAATACAAAATTGTAGCGGGGCAGATATTTGACCATATATTGAATATAACTGAAAAACGGAGTGATACCACTACCAATGGTTATACCAAGAAATTTTCGGGGCTCATCATCAAAAACAAAAGGCACATCATCCATGGGAGGAGAAACCTGCAATACATCACCGTTTAGTAAAGTATGAACAGCATAATCGGCAAATCCGTCGCGTCCCTTAAATTTTATTCCCAGTTTGATAACTCCTTCACCGGGAATATTGTAAATGGAATAATAGCGGCGTAATTTTTGACCGTTTATCTCTTTTTCAACCATAACAAATTGCCCCGGCATAAAATCATAAAGTTCTTGTAAAGCAGCGGGAATCCGTAATGTTACTGATACGCTTTCAGGGGTTAGCGGTTTTACTTCAATAACTTCTAAATCGTGAAATTGACTCATCTTTTATCGGTTATTCGTTTTATTAATAATATTGATTATTTGATGATTGTTTATCTCTAACATAGTAAGAAACTTCTTTTTTAAGATTTTAGATTTCTTCCGGTTCCTTTAAGAAACAGAACTGGTTGTCTCTCGTTCGCCGGTCTTTCAAATACCGGAACACTTTTATTTTGTCGAACTTTAATTCTCTAACCATTCAGACGATTAGTGACTAATAATCGCATTTTTGTTGTGAAACGATTTTATTTTAATCCGTCACTATAAAGTGACAAATATACCTTTTCTTTTGACAGTTTCAACTAATTTTTCCTTTCAATACTATCACAAACTCACCTTTTACAGAGGGTCTATCTTCAAAAATCTTACGAACTTCTGATAAAGTGCCTCTGACGGTTTCTTCATACAATTTACTTATTTCCCGTGAGACGGATACTTGCCTGCCGTCTCCGAAATACTTTTCAAAATCTTTTAAGGTTTTGAGCAATTTATGCGGCGACTCATAAAAAATCATCGTCCGTTTCTCGTCTGCCAGTTCTTCCAAACGGGTTTTGCGGCCTTTTTTTACCGGTAAAAATCCTTCAAACACAAATCGCTCCGTTGGAAAACCTGAATTAACCAAAGCCGGCACAAAAGCCGTAGCGCCTGGCAGAGTTTCAACAGGAATATTTTTTTCTATGGCTTTATGCACAATTAAGTAACCCGGGTCGGAAATAGCCGGCGTTCCGGCATCTGAAATTAAAGCAAAAATCTCGCCCTGCGACATCCGGTAAATCAAGTCATCTACAACTTTGTGTTCGTTAAATTTATGATAGGAGCGTTGTGGTACGGTTATTTCAAAACGTTTTAATAATTTTCCGGATATGCGGGTATCTTCCGCCAAAATCAAATCCACGTTTTTTAAAACCTCAACCGCTCTCAAGGTCATATCTTGCAAATTGCCGACAGGCGTCGGGACTACATATAATTTTCCTTTCATCTGTCCGGGTTTTTAGGCAAATTTTAATTCCAATAGCTGTAATAAACGAAATTCATATTCATCTTTGCCTTCCCAGTTATTATATTGTGGCTTTATCTCTTGATTGACATATTGCAAAGCCGCCTCATAGTCGTCAAAAGTATTGATATATTCAATAAAACGGGAATAATCAGCATGATTTCCGTCAAACAGATGTTTGATAAAAGAAATCTTATCATTCAAACCGATATTCATTTTTCTTTGATGCCCAACCGGTTTGGATGGTCCGGATGATTGTGCCGGTTGAATAGGAGCTTTTTGACCTTTGGGGACAAAACGCATTTTACCGGCCTGCTTATAAGGATTTACTTCCTGTTTTTGCTGTCCTTGTTGAACGCTATTGGAACTTTCTTCTTTTTTTATGTTACCGGTTACGCCCCGTTCGTTAAATGTTTTTTTGACATCTTCTTTCTCTTTAGGCGCAACCGTTTTTTGTATGGTTTCTACGGACAATGCGGCATCTTCACCAGTCTCTGCTTTTCTCATTTTTAAGATTTTAATCAATTCGCTTGTATCCAATTGATCTTTCAAAACCATGATAGCCGCCATTTTTTCATGTAATTGACGGGTCGCTTTATACAAACTTTTCAAATCTTTTTGATGAATATTTTGTAAAATATCTTTGGTCAACAATGTTAATTCGGCTCTCAGAATGTTTGCCAGTTCATTATTTTTATCCATAATAAAAGTTTTACAATTAGTTGAATTTCAAGAATAAAAAAATAGAATTCAAATTGTTAATAAAAAAACGGGATATGAGGTTAAAAATTGTCAAAAAATAAATTATTTTCGTTGTTACAAATTTAAATAATTTATTGACTTAAAAAATGAAAGCAATAAAAACCACACAAGGCACAAAAGAATAAAACCTTATGTGAACTTATGTTACTTATGTGGTTCTATAAATATAGAGGAAACATAAATTTAACCACATAAGACACATAAAGACACAAAAGAAATATCATATATGATCTTAGATAATTTATATGGTTCATTAACAACAAATTATCAAATAATATGTTTTTAGAAATTCCAGTCAATCACAAAGACAATCTCGGTTGGATAGAAGTTATAACCGGTAGTATGTTTTCGGGCAAAACCGAAGAACTGATCCGCCGGCTTAAACGAGCCCAATTTGCCAAACAAAAAGTGGAAATTTTTAAACCCAAAATCGATACCAGGTATCACGAAACCAATATCGTGTCGCACGATAAAAACGAAATCCGTTCAACAGCCGTCTCATCACCCCAAGAAATTTTGTTGCTGTCAGAGGACGTGGATGTCGTTGGTATTGATGAGGCACAATTCTTTTCCGACGAGATAGTTGATATTTGCAACACATTGGCTAACAAAGGATTAAGGGTTATTGTTGCCGGTTTAGACATGGATTTTATGGGTAAACCTTTCGGCCCGATGCCCTACTTAATGGCTATTGCAGAATACGTCACAAAAGTACACGCCGTATGTACCCGGACAGGAAATTTGGCACATTACAGTTACCGTCTGACAGATGATGACAAACTGGTTTTATTGGGAGAAACCCAAGAATATGAACCTTTGAGCAGGGCTGCTTATGTAAAAGCCATGGCTGAACGTCAAAAAAAGAAAAACTGAAACATGCGCGAAAGTCATATTGAAATTGATAGTAAACGATTGAAACATAATCTTAACACTATAAAAAAACGTTTACAATCCGGCACTAAAATTCTTGCTAATCTCAAAGGGAATGCATACGGTTTAGGAAGCTATGAAATAGGGAAATTTCTCGAACAAACGGGTATTGATTACTTTTCCATCGCATTCATCAATGAAGGTATATATCTCAGAGAAAAAGGTATTCAAACCAATTTACTGGTTTTTAATCCGTCATTTGATGATTTTGACGAATTAATTGCTTATAATTTGGAACCGGAAGTCAGTTCCATGTCATATCTCAATACATTGATAAAATATTTATCAACTCAAAATATTACCGGTTTTCCCGTTCATATCAAACTGGATACCGGTATGCACCGTGCCGGAATTATGCCTAACGAATCGGACGAACTCATCCGGACACTCCGGCAAAATAAAAATGTTTCCGTAAAAAGTGTCTTTTCTCATTTGGCCGCCGCCGAAGATCCAGGGGAAGATGATTTTACCCTCATGCAAATACAAACATTTGAACGAATAACCAAAAAAATGTCGGATCATCTAAACGATATATTTTTCAGACATTTACTCAATACAGCCGGTATTTTTCGTTTTCCA
>JALVST010000072.1 GCA_027024205.1 Flavobacteriales bacterium
GCTGGTCAAAGATTTGCAAGTGACCGATATTATGCCGGTCAATAAAGATGAAATGACAAATATTGAAAAGGCTTACGGCAAACTCTGGGAACAATTTGAAAAAGAAATCAAAACTTATTTTGCCGGTTGTCAAACAATTTACCGAACAGATTTCTGTTATCGAATTCCCGGAATTGAAAGATAACCTAACATCAAAAACGTATTTTTTGTTCGGCGAATTTTTGGCAAGAGCGGAATTGTTTTTACTAAATAAAAACTATAACAATTTTGTCCTCAATTTTCAACAATCGCTTGAATTTTTGCTGATATATTTTCTGTTAAACGAAGCTGAAAAAACAGGTTTTACGGATTTGGAAGGCAATAGAGACAATGATAAAGTTACATGTTTTATAAAAAAATATGATTGCTATTTAGAAAGACCGGATAGTATACCTGCACGGCTTTATACCGCCATCAAAATTGCCAAAGAACAGGAATTATTTAATATTGTCCGGTTGCTCGAACTTTATGCAAAAATTAATGACGGTTATCAAAAACATCATTTAAATAATATTCTTCCTTTTCCCGGTCTCGATGTGCTGAGAAATAGTTTGGTTCATAGAGGTAAATCAGTTAAAAATGATGAAATTAAAGAAATAATAAAGGTTTTTAATGAAATTACCGGATTATTAAATCATAACAAAAACAGCTACACGGATTTAAATAAAATTATTTGCAACAACTTATTTTTATAAAAAAAACGCCAAATACCTATTCTGGCATTTGGCGTTTTTAATCTATGTAATGCTACTTTATTTCACTTCTTCAAAATCGACGTCTTGGACATCATCTTCGCCTTGATTGTTTGAGGTACTTGTATCTTGTGTTTGTTGCGCACCGGTATTACCTCCGGCTTGGGCTGCACTCTGAATTTCTTGTCCCAACTTCATCATTAAATCTTCTGCTTCTTTGGTTGCAGCTTCGGCCATATCGGCATCTTGTTTGTCATAAGCTTCTTTGAGCTTTTTCACCATGTCTTCAACGGCTTTTTTGCTGTCATCGGAGATTTTATCTTTGTGTTCTTCAACCAATTTTTCCAATTGGAAAGCCGTTGCATCGGCTTTATTGAGTTTTTCAACCCGTTCTTTGGCTATTCTGTCGGCTTCGGCATTGGCTTCGGCTTCTTTTTTCATTCTTTCGATTTCTTCTTTGCTCAAACCGCTGGAAGCTTCAATACGGATATCTTTGGATTTACCGGTTTTCTTATCCATAGCCGTTACGTGGATGATACCGTCAGCATCGATATCAAAGGTTACTTCAATTTGCGGTTCGCCACGACGAGCCGGCGGAATACCGTCCAAGTGGAAACGTCCAATGGTTTTGTTATCTTTGGCCAAAGGTCGTTCACCTTGCAATACGTGTATTTCAACACTGGGTTGATTATCTTGAGCCGTTGAGAATATTTGCGATTTTTTCGTCGGGATTGTTGTATTGGCTTCAATCAATTTGGTAAATACACCTCCCATCGTTTCGATACCGAGTGATAAGGGAGTAACGTCAAGCAATAATACGTCATCCACATCACCGGTCAATACGGCACCTTGGATACCGGCTCCTTTGGCAACTACTTCATCGGGATTCACATTTTTAGAAGCTTTTTTACCAAAGAATTTTTCTACTTCTTCAACCACTTTGGGAATACGGGTAGAACCACCGACTAAAATTACTTCATCAATATCGGATGGTTTCAAACCGGCTTTTTCCAAAGCTTCTTTTACCGGTTTCATAGCCCGTTTGACCAAATCGTCAGTCAGTTGTTCAAATTTGGCTCTGGTCAATTTTTTAACCAAGTGTTTCGGACCGGATGCCGTAGCCGTGATATAAGGTAAATTGATTTCGGTTTCGGTCGCCGAAGACAATTCTATTTTGGCTTTTTCAGCAGCTTCTTTCAAGCGTTGCAAAGCCATCGGATCTTTTTTCAAATCGACACCTTCTTCTTTTTTAAATTCGTCGGCTAACCAATCGATAATACGTTGATCGAAATCGTCACCACCCAAATGTGTATCACCGGCAGTTGACAATACTTCGGTAACACCGTCACCTATATCCAAAATAGAGATATCAAAAGTTCCACCACCGAGGTCAAACACGGCAATTTTCTTTTCTTTATCAGATTTGTCCAAACCGTAAGCCAAAGCGGCAGCAGTCGGTTCGTTGATAATACGACGCACTTTCAATCCGGCAATTTCACCGGCTTCTTTGGTGGCTTGACGTTGGGCATCGTTAAAATACGCCGGTACGGTAATTACGGCTTCTTTAACCGGATGGCCCAAATAATCTTCGGCTGTTTTTTTCAACTTTTGTAAAATCATAGCCGAAATTTCTTGCGGCGTATATTGTTTGCCGTTGATTTCAACCCGAGGCGTATCGTTAGGTCCTTGTACTACTTTATAAGGTACACGTTTAATTTCATCTTGTACTTCCGAATATTTGTTTCCCATAAATCTTTTTATGGAAAAAATAGTTCTTTCAGGGTTTGTAATGGCTTGACGTTTTGCGGGGTCACCCACCTTAATTTCGCCTTTATCTGTAAAAGCTACCACTGAAGGGGTAGTTCTGTTTCCTTCTGCATTGGGAATTACAACCGTGTCATTACCTTCTCTAACGGTTACTACGGAATTCGTAGTTCCTAAATCTATTCCTATAATTTTATTTCCTTTGTCACTCATAATAATATTTTTTTAATGTTTTTGGTTCATTTTGTTTTTGTCAATGATTGTGCCAATAATAAAAAATATTTTTTTTCATTCATTTTGACAGAAATTCCGTTTTTTTTGGTTCAATTTATGACACAATGTCAGATGTATTGAGAAACTAGAAGCAATATACAATCATCAAAAAAAAGAAGTATTCCATGAAACGTAATTTTATAAATCATTACGCTGTAAAAACCTTTTGATAACCGCCGGCATCTCGTCTTTGTTTTCAACATAAGACATATGACCTTCACCTAGTTCAATATAATCGGTTCCTTTACAATTGGCAGCTAAATCTCTGATAATTTCCAGGTCAATCAACGGATCTTTTTTACCGACAATCCATAATTTATAAAAATTTTGCCGTTTACAGAACAAATCTGAACGGTCTTTACGCAATTTCATACCTTTGAGAGCCGCTATGATATTTTCGGGCGTCATTTTTAAAGCATCGGTTATCAATTCATCTATGTCTTTACGGTATTTATTGCGGTTATCCGGTGCAAAAAAACTGGGGATAGCGGCTTTAACATATGCTTCATAATGGGTTTTAACGGTTTTTATTGCCCGTTCGCGTGCTTCTTGTTTTTCGGCATTATCAGCAAACGGATGTGAATTAAGCAATCCCAAACCGGTTAATTTTTCGGGAAACATTTCGGCAAAGGCCAAACTTACATATCCGCCCATACTATGACCTATAAGTGTGGTTTTTAATATTTTATGACGTTGCATCAAATCGTTGACAAGCATAGCTTGTTGTTCCATGGTATGGATATCACATACCCCGTCACTTTGTCCGTGTCCCAACAAGTCCAATGTGAAGATTCTATGAGTGTCTTTTAAAGTTTCGACAACACCACACCACATTTTTTGATTTTCCAAAAAACCGTGAATTAAAACAACCGTTTTATCACCCTTTCCGGTTTCACGGTAAGAAACGGATACTTTTTTATAGATATATTTCATTTGTTTATTTTTTTATTTTAACATTATGGTCAGATGTAACCTTTGATGATTAAAATAATCATTACGATGTGTGTTTAATGATTATTTTAATTATGTCGGTTTCATTATTTCAGATTTAAATTTATAAGAAATCAAATTTATAAAAAAAAATCCTGAATTCCTTTTACACCCGGTTACTTCGATACATTTTTGCTCCTAAAGTCGCAAAACCACTCAGTGACCTATCGCCTGCACTAAGCACTCGGCATTTGACACTTTCCACTAAAATAATCCTCATTTCCTCAATTCCAAAAACGCACATAAGGTATGAAGTAACAAACAAACATCAAAGAAAGTAATACTTTATGAACCGCATAAAATTATCAATTTATCAAAAAAAACCGGACTTTACTACAAAGCCCGGTTTTCAGTCATCAAAAACAAAAAAACAAACAAAATAAACAACCAAAATTATTTTTTTATCAACTGTCCGCTAGCAATTCCTTTACCGGTTTTAATTTTATAGATATAAATACCTTTATGAATGAATGACAAATTGATATTTTCATTACTTTGATGACTACCTTGATATAACAATTTTCCATCTAATCCGTAAATATTTATATCAAAATCATCAGCATCTACTTCAAAATGGATGTTATCTTTAAAGGGATTGGGATAAACTTTGGCCGATATGTAATTATTTTCTTCTACAGCAGTTACTTGCGTGTAAGTATAAATCTTTTTTTCTACCCCTATCCAATTACCGGATGCCGAAGCTCTACTTAAACTCTCTCTTGTGTTCAGTTGATGGTTCATTTCATCAAATTTTGGCATTCCATCATCAAATATCATTTCTATTGTCCCAAAATCATTATACATATTAGGTAACACTAATTGACTTTTGGGCACGTTCATATCATAAGTTAAGATATCTTTATGTAAATTATCTGCTTCCCAAGCATTGTTTTGCGAATCCCATTGATATATGGCAATTTCTATTTCATTATTATTACCCGTATTATAGGAATATATTTTTTTTACTCCCCCTACCAAATTATTGTTCTGATCAAGATAATAATCTTCATGTTGAAATAATTTAAGTGTTTGTAGATCAACATCATAAATATACTTTCTATGTAATACCCATGAAGCCGGAGTCATATTAGTATCCCAATTGTATTTTTCCTTGATAATTTGAGTAAAATTACCATTTGCCGTATAAGTATATTCTTCTTTTTCAGAATTTTCCCAATTTCCTCCATTTATTTCTTGTTCCAATTCTAATATCAAACGGTTGCTAGTATCATAAGAACGGGAAAAATTCATATAATCAAGCCACATACCACTAACATAAACTTTTACTAAAAGATTTGTAAATGCGTAAGCATTATAAGTAACGATGCCCTTTGCTTGTAGTTGCCAACTACTACCGTCCCAAGTGTACATTATTATTTCATTTGGAAATACATCACCGGACTGTGCATAAGAATAAGTTTCTTTACTATCATTGACAAATTGAGAACTTGAAGTGTTATAATTTTGAGAAATATACTCTTGTAACTGTCCGTCATTATTGTAGGAAAATAATTCTTTATCAGTTAGCATCAATGCCTGTGCATTAGAGTCATAACTATAATAAGTTATACTCTCAACCTTTCCGTCTGTTGTATAAGTATATTCTGTTTTAAATTGTGTATCATCATACTGATTATTAACGGTATTCCACATATTATAATCCCACTCCGTATTCCGGTTATCGTTGTTATATGAAAATACGTCTTTTGAAAAATTAATAGAATAGGATTGTGTATTATTATCATAATTTTTCGTTTCAATATTCTCAAGACGATACCCGGTCGTATAAGGCTGCCTTTTCTGTAAGCTATGAACAAACTTGTCAAAATGTTTAATTTTTTCCACAAAAGAATTGATATCAAATTGTGCTTGATTTTTTCCTGCTAAGAGGAACAATACGATTAAATAAAATAGTTTTGTTTTCATAAGCTGTAATTTTTTGTAATTTATGAAACAAAAGTAAATCCAAAACAAAAAAATGTAAAGATTCATTTGACGAAACCCGGCTTTCATTCAACGAATAACAGAGTTCGTTTGATAAAAAACTCATGAAAATATCCGGATAAGTGGCATTAAAGCTTCAGACTCTTATCTTAAATAGTGGAAGTCTCTTTATTATAAACGGGTAGTAAAAACATACAAATCAAACCGAAAAGAATAACGAGGAGCGTTTGTGTAGTCCACATCAACAAGCCGAAAGCCGTCCCGGTCTCTTTGGGAACACCATATAACAACAATGCTTCGGCTACAAATACAGGATAGACCCCAAAACCACCGTTAGAAATAACCATGGCAATACTGCCGGCAATAAATGATACCAAAACGGCGTCAATACCTAAATTTTTCGTTTCGGGAAAAGCAAATAAAACGACCCAAAACATGACTAAATACATTATCCAAATAATCAATGTTTGCAAGATAAACCACCATTTGTGTGGCATGGTCAAAATACTATTCATACCTTGAAACAAACCGCCGGTAAAAATTCTCAATTTTATGATTAACGGATTTTTTGACCGCCACGACCATTTAAATAAAAAAATAAATAAAACGGTTACAAGGATTTCGAAAGATAATAAAATAGGATTTTCAGGTAATTTCGGTGCTAATATTTCGAATATAAAATCAAATTGTAAAAACAACGCTATAAGTATAAATAAAATCAAAAATATCAAATCTGCTACCCGTTCCGCAACAATGGTTCCGAAAGCTTTGTTAAAATGAACTTCTTTTTCATACTTTGCCAAAGAAGTCGCTCTTCCGACTTCACCGGCTCGCGGGACTACAAGATTTAAAAGATATGATAAACCGACCGTTAAAATCAGATTACCTTTACGCGGGCGATAACCCAAAGTTTCCAAAAGGTAATTCCACCGGTATGCTCTGATGATATGACTCAACAATCCCAAAGATAATGACAAAACAACCCATTTATAATCGGCATATTTGATACTGTTCCAAATTTCTTGCAATTGTTGATCGGTAAAGTTTGATAAATAATAATATAAAATAAAGGCCCCAAAAAGAAGCGGTAATATGATTTTCAGTGCCTTTTTCATTTACTTAATTAAAGTATGTTTGATTTATTGCAAACGATTGGTTTCCGTATCGGGAAAAATAATGACCGGTTTGAAGTTTTTAGCTTCATCCATTTCCATCCACGTGTAAGATATAATAATAATCACATCGCCTTTTTGCACGCGCCGGGCGGCTGGTCCGTTTAAGGTAATCTCACCGCTACCGCGTTTACCTTTTATAATATAAGTTTCTATACGTTCCCCGTTATTGACATTGACAATCTGTACCTTTTCACCTTCAATCATATTGGCAGCATCCAACAAATCGGCATCAATGGTTATACTCCCTATATAGTTCAATTCGGCTCCGGTGACCGTTACACGATGAATTTTGGATTTAAAAATTTGTACCATCATAGCGTTGCAAAGATATATTATTTTTAATAATGTTCTGTCAATAAATATGCCAAAACATATTGTTTGTCAACTCAAACCCGTCATTATCAAATCAAGTCCGTGTTTCATTGAAAGATTCTTAACTCAAAACATTCCCAAATTACCTTTGTTACAACGCGTTAAATAATAAAAAATAATTCTGCTCCGGTAATCTCATAACCATTACCGGAAGCGGTCCGTATAATACAAAAACACAAAAGATTATAAAAAAGAAGCCTTTTTCCGGAGGCTTCTTTTTTTGTATCAAATTAACAAATAATATTATTAGAAAATATACCGCAAACCGGCTTGTAATTGCCAACGCGAACGCAAACTGTAATCATTATAAAACGAATGTTGCAAGCCGGTATCAAAACTGTAAACAGGATCGTCCTTACCGTCACCGTCCACATCGGAGAAACTAACCCCGACAGGTTGTTTGTTGGTCGGTAATTTGACTACCCCCCAATCATTTCTAATAAGGTTGCCGAGATTTAAAATATTCAAATTAAATTGAATTTTTTGAGCCCCTTTAAGACGATAAGACTGGGTCAACTTCAAATCCACTTTACTACGCCAAGGACTTAAAATAGCATAACGTTCCATATATTGTCCGCGATGACTGCTCAAATAGGCATCTTGCGTGATAAAATGATTGAATGCATCTCTTTGCGCTTGTTGTTCAGCCGGTGTGCCACTAAAATACATTTGATTCAATTCGTTTTGAGTCGGGATGTAAATCAAGTCATTCAGATTAGAACCGTCGCCGTTGATATCTCCCGAATAAGTATAAGAGAAGCGGCCACCTTTGGCATATTCATATACAGCTGCCACCGTAGTGCTCCACTCATTGTCATGACCATATTTCCAAATCTTACTGGTAAACCCTACAAAACGGTGCTTATCTCCGTAAAGTGACGGTGCCAAATGCGCTTTATTGACATTTCCCAAAGCGGGATTACGCATAAAAGCATCTCCCGTAATCTCAGCTTCTATAGAATTGGCATCATTGGAGATATTGAAGTTGTATGCCAAACTGGTTCTCAAACCATTTCCGAAATTTTTATTGACTTTGGCTGTAAAGTTAAACGAATCACCTAAATCGGTATTGGTAAAAGTATATAAATGTGCGGGAATACCGGCAAAACCACCGTCTTGCATGGTCACATAATCGGCATAGGTATAAACTTCCCGCCGGTCAATACTGCTATTTAATATACTTGTAGGGGGGGTTAAACCGTAATCACGAACCATCATAGCGTTAATATCTTTGGTATAAGCTACATCGAAACTGGTGGTCCAACCGTTTTTAAATTTGTTATCTACACCGATACTGGTGCGCCATACTTGCGGAAATTTAAAATCGGGCGCTACCGGTGTCATATACCAACGGCCGACATTCGCAACATGATTGCCTATCCAAACAAAAGGTAAACGGCCTGTAAAGACACCGGTCCCCCCACGGATAACAGCCGATTTGTCTCTACTGACATCCCAGTTAAAGGAGAAACGCGGCGACCATAAGATTTTTTGAGAAGGTAAATTTCTGGCACTATAATGTAACGGATTTCCATTTTCATCATACCAAGTCAAATCTTCCATGATATAATCCGTCCCGGCTTCGGCAATTTTTTCTTCGATATATTTATCCGTGTTAAAATACATCGGTTTGTCAATACGTAGCCCGACAGCGAATTTAAAATAATCGTTTACTTGAATTTCATCTTGGAAGAATCCTCCGAATTGCCCGACATCCAATTTGGTAATATTCCAATTGCCGGCAGCATCAGCTGTTTTGGCATAGGCTATTTTTTGAGCAATGGTACCGTCGGCAATGGCATCTCTGAATTGTTGCATCGTATAACTGTTAAACACATCAAATCCGTAACCGAACAAATTGAAAGAATTGACAAAACTGAATTTTTCAAAATTAAATCCGAGTGTAAAGGTATGATTGTTCAAGTTGTAATTGAAAATATCCGATGCTTGATATACTTTTTGGTCCAATTTATTGTGAATGGAAAACGGCTCATGACCGGCAATAATATACGGTTGTCCGTCCTTAAAAATATTGATGACGGGAGCCGGCGTCGATTTCGGCGTACGATAATCGTCAAAATGGGTATAGCCGGCTTGGAATTTGTTAGACATTTTACCGTCTTTGGAGTTCCAATTGACTTCTGTCAGATATGAATCTATATTGTTGTGAATACGGTAACCTGAATTGTAAAACTGCATCACCGTTTTGTCCGGTCCGCGATGCATAATAGCTTCGGGATGGGCATTCAAATCACGGTAAGCGTTTAACCGATTGTAGATAAAGGATACCCGCAAGTTATCAGTTGCATTCCAATCCAATTTGGCAATACCTTTATGCGAATACGTATCGTGCAAATAACCTTCATAAGGACCGGTTTCGTATCCGATACTTTTCAATAGAGCCGACACTTCATCCAAATCGGATTTTAAAACTCTGGAAACATTATCACCTGTTCTGCCGGGCGCTTTGGCAATATAAAACGAACCCAAATCGGTACGGTCATCAATTTCAGCATTGACAAAAAAGAATAATTTATTTTTGATAATAGGGCCACCGACACTAAATCCCCCTTGCAATTGTTTCAAATCGGGCTTTAAGGTTGTATTACCCAAATTGACAAGACCCGTCATATCCTGATTACGGTAATATCCGAAAGCCGTTCCATGGTATGCATTGGTACCACTTTTGGTCACGGCATTGATGGCTGCTCCCGTAAATCCGGATTGAGTCACATCATAAGGAGCTGTCGAAACTTGTATCTGGTCAATGGCATCCAAAGAAATAGGCTGTGCATTGGATTGCCCTCCGGGAGTGGCAGCATCCAAACCGAAAGGGTTATTAAAAATGGTCCCGTTCAAAGAAAAATTATTGTATTGGTCATTTCGACCACCGAAGGAGTTCCCACTGGCCGAAGGTTCCAAACGGTAAAAATCTTGTGCAGAACGGGAAATTGTCGGTAATGTTTCCAGTTCTTTGTGACCGATACTCGTAACCGGTCCGTTTTTGTCTTTTGCAGCAATTTGCGCATTGTCTTTTACATTGATAACCACTTCCTCCAATGCATTGTTGCCCTCTTGCATAACCACTTCGATTTTTTCGGCCTGACCCAATTTCAAATATATATTGTGCAATTCTACCGGTTTGTAACCGACATATTTTATAACAACTGTATAAGGTCCGCCGACACGTAAGTTAGGCAAAATAAAACGACCGTTTTCTTGGGTAACGGTTCCGTTTTTAGTACCGGTCGGTTCATGAATAACCAATACTTCCGCTCCCATTAAAGGTCCTTCTTTGTCTTTGACAAAACCTTTAAGAGTAGAAGTCGTTACTTGTGCCAATCCTGCTGAAACAAACAACAGAAATACAATCAGAAAGTTTAGTTTTTTTATCATAGTTTTTGATTTATTTTGGTTTTTGGTTCGCTAAAATAAAAAAAAAGACAGAGTTCTCTTTATTTAAAATCGTAAAGTTATTAACAATGATTTGATAAAAACATCTTTTTTTAATGATTTGTTCACGGATTAATCCATTTTCTAAAAAAAAATATCTGATTTGAAATTTATTTTGCTGTGAAGTCATTTTTTTCATTTTCTGCGTTCAATTAAAAAGCCTATCTTTGCAAACCGAAAAACAGGGGTGCCTTTACACAAACGGGCTGAGATCATACCCTTAGAACCTGAACAGGTAATGCTGTTTAGGGAGCTAAATTTGATTGAACACTTCCCTTGTTTTTTACAAAATAATTATGATCAAATTAATAATTGTAAAAAGCAAACCAATGAAAAAACTCGTTTTATTATTTTTATTATCCGGGTGGTCCGTATGGGCACAAAACGTCAAAATATCCGGAATTGTAACCGGCGAAAACAACCAACCGCTTGGCGGCGCTGTTGTTTCCGTCAAGGAAATCGAGCTATACCGGACTACCGGCTTTGACGGTGAATTCAATTTTAAAGTTAAGCCCGGCAAATACACTTTGACGGTATCTTATACCGGCTACCGTAGCAAGAAGATAATAGTTGTGGCGCAGCGGGACACTTATCTCAAAATTCAATTATATCCTGCAACTGAAAAACTGGACGAAGTCATTATTAACGCTGTAAAAGCCACTGCCGATATGCCGTTGGCACAAACTAATGTATCCAAACAACAACTGGAAGAACAAAACCTGGGACAAGACGTACCTTTTTTACTTGAAACCCTTCCGGGAGTAGTTGTCACTTCGGATGCCGGTGCCGGTGTAGGATATACAGGTATCAGGATTCGCGGTATCAGTGCCCAACAAATCAATGTTACTTTAAATGGTATTCCTTTTAACGATCCCGAATCACAAAGTGTTTATTGGGTCGATATACCTGATATTGCTGCCAATACGCAAAGCATTCAAATGCAACGCGGTGTAGGAACTTCTACTTTCGGGACCGGCGCTTTCGGGGCCAGTTTAAATCTCCAAACCGACCGAATATCAAAAGAACCCGCAGCTGCCATACAAACCGCATACGGTAGTTTTAACACCTTAAAATACGGAGCCAAAGGCAGCACGGGATTGCTCAATAATCATTTTGCATTTACCGGACATTTTTCCAAAACCAAATCGGACGGCTATATCGACAGAGCCTCTTCAGACTTGAAATCATATTATATTTCTGGCACTTATACAGATAAGAAAAACACCTTAAAAGCGCTGGCCTTCGGTGGACATGAAATTACATACCAAGCATGGTACGGTGTTGACAAACAGACCTTTGAAACAAATCCTACCTTTAATTATGCCGGGGCTATTTATGATAACAATTGGAATATAATAGACTACTATGACAACCAAGTCGATAATTACAAACAGGCCCATTATCAACTGCATTTTAGCCATAAATTTAACAATGATGTCAAACTGAATATAGCCGCCCATTACACTAACGGACGCGGTTATTACGAACAATACAAACAAAACGAAGACTTTGCCGATTACGGCTTCTCCCCCATTGTTATTAACGGACAAACTATCGACAAAACCGACTTGATCCGTCGCAAATGGTTAGACAACGACTTTTACGGCGGCATCGTTTCGATGTCATATCATACCCGGGTTGGAAACTATATTTTAGGATTAGCGGCAAACGAATACGACGGCAGACATTTTGGCCGTGTCATCTGGGCACAATATGCTTCCGACAGTAAAATACGACACGAATATTACCGGAATACAGGCATTAAAAAATCAATAAACGGGTTTGTCAAATCGGTTTATAAAATCAGTCAAGCGTTAAAACTTTTTACCGACATACAATTTAGAAAACTCAGCTATTCCGTAAACGGCACCGTGGCGTGGCAAACCCCTTGGCAATTGTCCGATGATTTGTTTTTTATCAATCCGAAAATCGGCTTGTATTACGACTTAAATACTTCCAATGATTTTTATATCTCGTTAGCACAAACTCATCGTGAGCCTAATCGTGATGACTATCAAAATACCGTAACCGGTAAACCAAAACCGGAAACTTTAAACGATATTGAGGCCGGCTGGAAATACCAAACAAACAAACTCAATGCCGAAGTGAATCTGTATGCCATGCTTTATAAAGACCAACTGGTTTTGAGCGGCCGTATCACCAATGTCGGTGATCCTATCCGTGAAAATGTCGGAGAAAGTCATCGTTATGGTATTGAAACACAAGTAAGTTATAGATTAAATGACAAGATAAAGATAGAAGGCAATTTGGCTTTGAGTGACAATCGCAATAAAGAATATGTGACCCGCGAAAACGGACAATTCAAAACATATAAAAATACCGAAATCGCTTATTCTCCCGGTATTGTCGCCGCCGGCATGATGACTTTCAAACCGGTAAAAAATTTAAAACTCCAAGCCATTACCAAATACGTAGGCAGTCAATATATGGACAATCGCAATATACCTACCTCAAAATTAGATAGTTATTTGATTGAAAATCTCTTAATGAGCTATCAAACAGGTGCCAACAAATGGTTTAAAAATGCAACGTTTTCTTTAAAACTTAACAATATTTTTAACAAAAAATACGCCTCTAACGGCTATATGTGGGGGGATGCCCCCCACTATTTTCCACAAGCGGGTTTTAATGTTTTAGCCGGTTTGAATTTGGCCATTTAGTTTGAAATAGAAATTAAATTTTATATCCCGAGCCCCGGCAGGTTTTTCAAACCTGCCGGGGCTTGTTAATTAATAAAAATCAAACATTTAAAAAACATCTTCACACATTACAATTATGCAACCGGTTCGCCCCCGAAGGTGCGAAATAATATTTAACTTTTGTTACATATTATTTACATAAAGATAACAAAAATTACAGAAGATAAAAAAATATTCTTTTTCGGCAGTATTTATATGAAATTTATTTTGAGATTATCATATTATTGGTTAAATTTGAATTAATTAACACAAAACAATCACACAAATTGAACGAATATATTCTTATTGTCGAAGATGAAGCGGTTTTGTACCGGCGAATGAAAAAAATTCTTTCCAAAGAGGGATTTAAAATCGGTGATTATACGCCTAGTGTTGAGGAAGCTTTGCGTCAAATAGACGAACACCGCCCCGACTTGGTCCTTTTGGACATTAAATTACAAGGCGACCTAACCGGTATCGACTTGGGTAAAATGTTGTATAACGATTACCGGATACCTTTCATTTACGTTACGGATTTTGACAATGATATCTTTTTTGCCAAAGCGCTGGAAACTCACCATGAACAGTATTTGGTTAAAACCAAGCCCCGGCTCAACGCTACCGAACTGAAACGGGCTATCTATACGGCATTGCAAAAAAAACAAGACAACCAAACCCAAACCGGCAAAGCAGGTAAATTCGGAATTGAAGCTTTGGTTAATTATTTGGATACACTAAAAAATTCGGGACATAAAGACATAACCCGTAAAAACATTTTGTTTGAAGATATAGCATTTTTTACCCGTGATGAAAAATTTTTAAAAGAATATAATACCGGTTTTCGCAAAAACTATATTTGGCTTATAACACGAGATCATAAGATATTTTTTTTAAAAACATCATTAAAAAAAATTATTGAAAATTTACCTGATAATTTTGTCAGGGTCAACGACCACTACATTATTAATTTAAAGCCCCCTTTTTTTGAAGGACGTATCAACAATAAAACCATTCGCGTTTGGAGCGAAATTATCAACATCGGCGATTCGTATAAAAATGCGTTTAACCGTAAGCTAAAAACTTACTTCTTATCATAGTTTTTTGTGATACCATTCCCATAAATTTGTTACATAAATCACAAACATTTCAAATGTCTTTAATAATTTTGTACTATAAAAAATTTTTTCTATGAAAAAAGGCATTCTTATATTATTTCTTGTCATCACAAGTTTGCAAACATCCGGTCAGTTTTTATCCGATACAGGTTCTCTAATACAAGGAGGTATTGACGACGGGAACAAATTGGTTGAAGCATACATCAAACCCTTGAATAAAGCTATTGTTTTCGGGCTGTCGGATGTTAATTATTCCAAAATAAAAAGAAAAAGCGATGACGATCATCATTTGGAAATCAACATCAAACTGGCTTATATCAAAATTCCACAAAAGGATTGGACTTTTGATGTTTCCAAACTGAATTTAAAAAACTTTGAACCCAAAGATGCCGATAATGTCATGGCTCAAAGCATTTTCGGAGATTCCATAAAAAGTATCACGCTGGTTTCTAAAGCCAAGGATTTTTTCGGACATCCCTTAATCGAATTCGATATGCCCACCGGTAGTCAAAAAACAGCGATGCCCTTACCCTTTACCGGGATAACACTTCGTTCCGGACACACCAACTTGTCAGTGAACTTTATCCCTTACCTTACCATTCCGGATTCTGATTTTAAAATCGGAATGATTGGAATAGCTTTACAACAAGATTTAGCCGTATTTTTAAAGGCTTTGCAAGATAAAGCTTACGGTATCAGTCTGCAAGGTAGCGGGACATATTTATACGGAAGTTCGAATTTGAATATCCGGCCGGGACAAATTTATACTCCTATAACACCAACCGGACATCTAACCGGCCCATATGACAATCAAAAAATCAATATTGCTTATACAAGTTTGTGTTTTAGCACTTATTTTGACTATAATTTTGGGCAACATATCAACTTATTTGCCGGAGCCGGTTTCAATTTAGGTTCGTCAAATATCAAAGTTGAAGGTACCTATCCTGTCTATATAGCTGACTCGGCAGGTATGGGGTCTGTTGTTGCCGAAGATGTTGAAGATCCGTTAGATATAAAAAACAATTTCAGCCGTATTAATATGGATTTTGGCATACGCGGTGATTGGAACCACTGGTTTTTACAAGTCAATTATAATCCCGTAACCTACGGAGGACTAGGATTTAACATCGGATATAAAATGTTTTGATAAATTAAAACCGGGATAAAAATTTAAAAAGAGAATTTTTTGTAAAAATTAAAAAATAAAACTTTGTCGTATAAAAAATTATTTATAAATTTGCACCCACTTTTAAATAAGATAAAAAACACAGCAAGATGTCGAGAGTTTGCGAAATTACAGGAAAAAAAGTGATGATGGGTAACAACGTTTCTCATGCTCACAATAAAACCAAAAGAAGATTTGATATCAATCTCTTTAAAAAGAAATTTTATATCCCCGAAGAAGATCGCTGGGTAACTTTAAAAGTTTCCAAAGCAGGATTAAAAATTATTGACAAAAAAGGCATTGCCGCTGCAATCAAAGAAGCAAAAGCAAAAGGTTATTTAAAAAGAAACGTATAAAACCGGAAAAAAAATGGCAAAAAAAACAAAAGGAAATAGAGTGCAGGTAATTTTAGAATGTACCGAACACAAAGATAGTGGTATGCCGGGAACTTCCAGATATATTACCACCAAAAATAGAAAAAATACCCCGGGTAGATTGGAATTGAAAAAATACAATCCTATTTTGCGTAAACATACTATACACAAGGAAATTAAATAATATCGAGACATGGCAAAGAAAACAGTTGCAACCTTACAAACAGGTTCAAAAAAATACACAAAAGTAATTCGTCTGAAGAAATCACCTAAAACCGGTGCATATGTTTTTGAAGAAAAAATTGTTAATGCCGATTTGGCAAGAGATTTTTTCAAGAAATAATAATTTGCAAAATATTCAATATCTTGAATCCAATCTTACCAATGAGATTGGATTTTTTTTTGGTATTTGACATTAAAAATCGTAACTTCGTCTCGCCTAATATTTATTTTTAAAAATGTTAAAAAAAATATTTTCAAAACAAAAAAAAGAAAGCTTGGATAAAGGTTTGGAAAAAACCAAAAAAAGTTTTTTTTCAAAATTATCCAAAGCCATAGCCGGTAAATCCAAAGTAGATGATGAAGTACTCGACAACTTGGAAGAAATATTGATAACTTCCGATGTAGGCGTGGATACGACCTTGAAAATCATTGACCGGATAGAAAAACGGGTTGCCAAAGATAAATATTTAGGCACAAATGAACTAAACAAAATTTTACGGGAAGAAATTGCCGGATTATTAGCTGAAAATGAAACCGCCAACGCCATAAAATTTTCTCCCGAGACGACTAAACCATACGTAATTATGGTTGTCGGTGTAAACGGTGTCGGTAAAACGACAACTATCGGTAAATTGGCGTATAAATATAAAAATGAAGGTAAAAAAGTAATGTTAGGGGCCGCCGACACTTTTAGGGCGGCAGCTATCGACCAATTGCAAATTTGGGCTGATCGTATCGATGTCCCTATAATCAAACAAAAAATGGGTAGTGATCCGGCTTCCGTTGTTTTTGATACATTGCAATCGGCCGTAGCCAATGATGTGGATGTTGTTTTAATAGATACCGCCGGACGCCTGCACAACAAAGTAAATTTAATGAACGAATTGAGCAAAATCAAAAGAGTTATGAAAAAAATTATTCCGGATGCACCTCACGAAATTTTGCTCGTATTAGACGGCTCAACCGGACAAAATGCTTTTGAACAAGCCAAACAATTTACCAAAGCCACTAAAGTAAACGCTTTGGCCGTTACCAAATTGGACGGAACCGCCAAAGGTGGCGTTGTTATCGGCATTTCAGACCAATTTCAAATACCGGTTAAATTTATCGGAGTCGGAGAAAAAGTCGAAGATTTACAAGAATTTGATAAAAATGAATTCGTTGACTCTTTTTTTAAAGTATGAATTAGGTTATTGATACAATTTTTTTTTAAATTTAGGCGTTTTTTAAATTATTATCACGGATTTAAAAAAAATTAAAACAATTAATTTGCATCTTATGAAAAAATTTGTTTTCCTTTCCTTATTAGTTTCTTTAATAAGTTCTTATCATATAAAAGCCCAGGAAGGCATTCCCACCTATCACGATTATTTGTCCGATAATTTGTATTTGCTACATCCTGCAATGGCTGGGGCAAGCAGTTGCGCCAAAATACGATTAACCGGCCGTATGCAATGGTTTGATGTTGTCGATAACCCGATGTTACAAACTTTTAGTTTTCATACGCATCTCGGTGAAGAAGGACAAAACGGAATCGGCACTATTATTTTCAATGATCGTAACGGATATCATTCGCAAAAAGGGATTCAAGTGGCTTATGCCCATCATATCAATTTTGGAAACGGTGCCGACCTCAATAAATTATCATTCGGTATAGCCGGTACTTTAGTGCAAAACCAATTAGACGAAACCAGTTTTGACCCTAACCGTGTTGACCCTATAATCAGTGGTATCGTTCAAAGTGAAATGTATTACAATATCGATGTCGGTTTGTCGTACCACTACAACGGCTTCTTTTTTAACGCCACTTTAAAAAATGTTTTATTGGCCAGCCGTGATTTATACACGGATTTCGAACCGGTTAATTTGCGTAACCTCGTAGGTTCAATGGGGGTTTATCTCGGTAACCGGAATTTTCATGTAGAACCTTCCGTTTTGGTGCAATATAAAGAATTTGCCCAACAACTCATTACCGACGGAAATTTAAAGTTTTATTTTGACCTCAGCAGTAGTAATATGGTTTATTTCGGTCTTTCTTACAGAAGCGATTGGGAACCCGATGCCAATTTATCTTACTATAAGTCACTTACACCTATTATTGGAGGCAAAATAAGAAATTTTACCATAGCTTACACCTATACTTACGATATGAACCCTACGCCTATCAGTAATAGTGGTTTTCATCAAATTACCCTCGGTTACAACTTTAATTGTCGTAAGCAACTGGTCAGATTGGGATGTCCGGAGATTTTTTAATCAATCAACCTCTTCGTAATCTACAAATTCACCTTCATTGTCATCGGTAAGGTGTGTATCTTCTTCCGGTTTTTTTTCAATAAAAGTCTCGCCTTCTTTTACATTACTTTTTTTATAATAAGGGTTATTGAATTGGTTTTCAAAATTTTCTGCAGCTTTTTCCATTATTTTCCTAGCCATCAACGGCCCCAGTAAACGCATGACAAATTTAATGATATAATAGACAAGTATGATGATAATGATTGTTCGTAATAAACCCATAATAATAGTTTAAGTCATAAAATTTAATCAGAATTATTCAGCAAATTTAAGCAATTAAATCAAAATATAACAAATCAGGCGATTTTAATGTTTGAAATATTCATTGTCAATGGCAGTTTCCAATTATTTATCCATTACAAAATTTGAACGGTTTTTTTTTTTCGCTATTTTGTATCTTTACCCGGAATTAGAATTTTATGTTGCATCAGCTATTAGACCGGTCAAAACTCAAACTGCTGTTATTGCGGGGGGTATCCATTATTGCCAAATTTTTATTCACAAGCTTGTATTTTCGTTATTCGGAAGCTGGTTTCGGCGAATACAGTTTGATAGCTACGACTATCCTATTATTGGTATTTTTGTTAGGTATGGATTTTTACAGTTATGCCAACAGAGCGATTTTAGAACCCGGCAGCAATCCGCAAAAAATAATTTTCAATCAATTTAGTTTATATTTCATACTATATGTTTTATTGTCACCTGTCGTATATCTAATTTTTAATGCGGCAGGATTCAACCCTGATTATTTGCCGTTGTTTTTTTTGGTTTTGATAACCGAACATTTAAACTTTGAATTTTACCGTTTGCTCTTTGTATTTAAAAATCCATTGGCAGCTAATCTTAATTTGTTTTTTCGCAATGCGTTTTGGGTATTGGCAGCAAGCCTTTGGTTGTTTGTTTATGACCTGATAGATGTCAAAACCGTGTTGTGGTTCTGGTTAGCCGGTGATTTGTTAGCACTGCTGTTTTCATTGGGTATCAGCTGGACAAAAAGGCATAAAATATCCTTGCAAAGTTTCAAATTGGACAAACAGTGGATTATCAAAGGTTTGGTCGTAAGTTTACCATATATATTAGGATCTTTGGCTTATAAAACCATTGAATTTTCAGATCGTTATCTCATCGATTATTTTCTTGACAAACATGCAGTCGGTGTGTATGCCTTTTTCTCAAATATGGCTAATGTACTCAATATCATTTTGTTTACGTTGGTCATATCGGTTTTGTATCCGGGATTGGTCGAAAGTATCATGCACAAAAAACAAAATGAATTTAAACGGAAATTTAAACAATTTCGTAAAGAAATCTTTATTTACGGCATAGCCACCGGTGTGATGTTATTGGTGTTGTTGCCGCTGGTTTTATATGTGATTGGAAAGACGCAATATGATGCGCAACTTCATATTTTTATTTTGCTGGTATTGTCCAATATGGCTTTAAATTTTTCGTTTTTGTATCATTTTGTTATCTATGCATTCCGTAAAGATTGGCGTATTTTTAAAGCGACCGCTTTGGCGGCTTTGCTTAATATCGTTTTAAATTGGTTTTTGATTCCGGTTTGGGGTATTGCCGGTGCGGCGATTGCGACATTAGCGAGTTTTGTTTTGATTGCCGTGTTGAAATATTTTGATGCTAATAAGTTATTAATGGAAAGTATCAAGTGGAAAGTGCGGATGTAGGTCACTGAGTGGTTTTGCAACGAAAGGTGCAAAAATGTATCGAAATGACCGGGTTTTAGACCCAGGAAATGAAGATTTGTTAGATTCTGGATTTTTATAGAAGAAAGCACCTGGTGTATGATGTTTAATGGAAAATATGGATTACTGTTAAATTTAAAAATAAAAAAAGGACACCAGACCGGTATCCTTTTTATATTTTTTTATGGTATTTGACACATTTTAATCTTGAATGACCCATTCGCCGTTTTGTAAGAACGGCCTGGCTTTTTTGTATTTGATTTGTTTTTTCTCGCCGTTATTAACATTCATAATCGTAACGATTTCATTCCGGCCGTAAGTTTTACCTTTACGGATAGGCGATGTAATTTCTTGACGTTGTCCGCCTTGCATAGCTTGACGATTATTTGCTGCCATTTCTTCGAGTGATGGGATATTATCGGTGCGGCTTTCAGTATATTTGGGTCTGCGGCGTTGCGGTTGACGGGCTTCGCGAACTTGATTGGGGTCTTGTGTCGGTAAGTCACCTTTGAACAAGAACGATAAGACGTCTTTATTGATTTTGTCTAACATATTTCTAAATAATTCGAAGGCTTCGAATTTGTAAATCAATATCGGGTCTTTTTGTTCGTAAGAAGCCATTTGCACGGAAGTTTTCAATTGGTCCATTTTGTGCAAATGTTCTTTCCAAGCTTCGTCAATGATAGCCAGAGTAATATTTTTTTCAAAATCATCAACCAACTTTCGCCCTTCCGATTCATAAGCTTCTTTGAGGTCGGTAGTCACTCTTATTTCACGTGTTCCGTCAGTAAAAGGAACAACTATCCGTTTGTAACGGTCGCCTTCATTTTCATAAACTTGCTTGATGACCGGATAAGCAATTTGTGCTGTCCTGGCAATTTTTTCTTTATAATGTGCCGTAGCCGTTTCGTATAGTTTATCTATTAATTCACGGTCCGAGAGAGTTAAAAATTCGTCTTTTGTTACCGGTGAATTGATAGCAAAAGTGGTAATCAATTCCCTTTCAAAGGTTTCAAAATTTTTTGAAGGTTTGGTTTGTTCGACCAAAGTTTCTATCGCTTCATAAATCATATTGGCGATATCCACTTTGAGGCGTTCGCCTTCCAGGGCGTGACGACGGCGTTTATAGACCAACTCACGTTGGGCATTCATAACGTCATCGTATTCGAGTAAACGTTTACGGATACCGAAGTTGTTTTCTTCCACTTTCTTTTGGGCACGTTCTATGGATTTTGAAATCATGGGATGTTGAATCACATCACCTTCTTTCATACCCAAACGGTCCATGATTTTGGCAATTTTTTCAGAACCGAACAACCGCATCAAATTATCTTCCAAAGATACATAAAATTGAGAAGACCCGGGGTCTCCTTGCCGGCCGGCACGACCACGAAGCTGTCTGTCCACACGGCGTGAATCATGACGCTCAGTCCCGATGATAGCCAAACCACCGGCTTTGACTACTTCCGGAGTCAATTTGATATCCGTACCACGTCCCGCCATGTTGGTGGCTATAGTCACCACACCGGGCTTACCGGCATCGGCAACTATTTCCGCTTCACGTTTATGATGCTTGGCATTTAATACGTTATGCGGAATTTTAACCAAATTTAACATACGGCTTAACAATTCAGAAGTTTCAACCGAAGTGGTTCCGACCAAAACGGGTCTGCCTTGTTGGGTCAGTTCTTGTATTTCTTGGATAATAGCGTTATATTTCTCCCGTTTGGTTTTGTATATTTTATCGTCTTTATCGATACGTGCCAAAGGTTTGTTGGTTGGAACTTCAACGACATCCAATTTGTAAATATCCCAAAATTCGCCGGCTTCCGTAATAGCGGTTCCTGTCATACCAGCCAGTTTACGGTACATCCGGAAAAAGTTTTGCAAAGTAATAGTCGCATAAGTTTGGGTGGCATCTTCAATCTTGACATTTTCTTTGGCTTCAATAGCTTGATGCAACCCGTCGGAATAACGACGGCCTTCCATAATACGGCCGGTTTGTTCATCCACAATTTTCACTTGTCCGTCCAAAACCACATACTCCACATCTTTTTCAAACAATGTATAAGCTTTGAGTAATTGGTTCAATGTATGCAAACGTTCGGTTTTGGCGGCGTATTCCCTGAACAGTTTGTCTTTTTGAGCGGCTTTTTCACTTTCACTGGCATCCGACTTGTCAATTTTACCTATTTCTTCACTAATATTAGGTAAGATAAAAAAGTCAGGATCGGTATCTTTGGATAAAAATTCGATACCTTTATCGGTCAGTTCAATAGAGTTGTTTTTTTCATCGATGACAAACAACAATTCTTTATCTACTTCGGGCATTAAAGCATTGTTGTTTTCCATGTATTTGGCTTCGGTTTTTTGTAAAAGTTGCTTGATACCTTCTTCACTAAGAAATTTGATTAAGGCTCTGTTTTTGGGCAAACCGCGATATACTCTCAAAAGATGAAAACCCCCTTCTTTGGTATTACCTTCTTTAATGAGTTTTTTAGCCAGCAACAATTCCTTGTGCATCCGGGCTCTTTGTTCTTGAACGATTTTTTCGATGAATGGTTTCAGTTCATTAAATTCGTGACGGTCTCCTTGTTCTACGGGACCGGAGATAATCAAAGGCGTCCGGGCATCATCAATCAAAACCGAATCAACCTCATCTACTATGGCGTAATTGTGTTCACGTTGTACCAAGTCAGCAGTGGTATGCGCCATATTGTCTCGCAAATAGTCAAAACCAAATTCGTTATTAGTGCCGTAAGTAATATCAGCTTCATAAGCTTTACGGCGTTGCGGTGTATTTGGTTGATGCCGGTCTATACAGTCCACACGTAATCCCAAAAATTCAAAAATGGGTCCCATCCAAGCGGCATCCCTTTTGGCCAAATAATCGTTGACAGTTACCAAATGAGCGCCACGCCCGGGTAAAGCATTGAGATACAAAGGTAATGTCGCTACCAAAGTTTTTCCTTCACCGGTCATCATTTCGGCAATTTTTCCTTGATGTAACACGATTCCTCCCATGATTTGCACATCGTAATGCACCATATCCCATACCACTTCTTTTCCTTCGGCATTCCAACTGTTTGACCAGACGGTTTTATCGTCTTCCACCGTGATGTAATCACGTGTTGCCGACAATTCCCGGTCGAGGGGTGTCGTTGTCACTTCAAGGGTTTCGTTTTCTTTAAAACGGCGGGCGGTTTCACGCACGACGGCAAAAGCTTCGGGCAAAATTTCATTTAAGACTTCCTCTTCTATCTTGTAAATATCATCTTCTATACGGTCAATTTCATCGTAATAACTTTCACGGACATCCAAATCGCTCTCCTGTTCCGCTTTTTGACGTAATTCGTCTTGTTTGGAACGTAAATCTCCGGTAGCTTCTTTGATTTTATCTCTGAACGTTTGTGTTTTATTTCGCAATTCGTCAAAACTTAATTTTTGCATAGCCGGTCCCAAATTGTTCACTTGGTCAACAATTGGCTGTAATTGTTTGATATCCTTGCTTTTTTTGTCGCCTAAAAAGACTTTAAGTAGCGAATTGACAATTTTCATAATCCGTTTTTATTTATTTTATGGTGCTTTTTGTAAATACTTAAGTTTACAAAATTGTTTTAAATTATGCAATTTCAAAAATATAAAAAAAAAGTCTCTTTTGAGAGACTTTTAGGTATTTATTAACACTAAGTTTTAATATTCATCTTCATTCCAAAGAAAATCTTCTTCGGTAGGATAATCGGGCCAAATGTCTTGAATACTTTCAAAAATTTCTTCTTCTTCTTCAATTTCTTGTAAATTTTCAACAACTTCAAGAGGTGCTCCTGTTCTGATAGCATAGTCTATCAGTTCATCTTTGGTTGCCGGCCATGGGGCATCACTTAAATAAGAGGCTAATTCTAATGTCCAATACATAGGCTTTGGTTTTAAAATCTGGCAAAACTAATAAAAAAAGCTTTATACATCAATATTATTTAACTAATTTTTTTTATTCAGGAATCCACGGGATTTCTTTAACCTGCAAGTCTATTGTCAATTTTCGTGCCAAGACAAACAAATAGTCTGATAATCTATTGAGAAATTTTATCAGTTCAGGCGAAACTGTTTCATTTTCATTGAGATAAGTTACTTTTCGTTCGGCACGGCGACAGACGGTTCTACAAATATGACAAATAGACACTTGTTCGTGTCCACCCGGTAATACAAAATTTGTCATAGGAGGTAACAACCGGTCCATTTCATCAATCTTTTTTTCAAGAAAATTAATATCATCCTGTCCGATTGGCTTAATATCCAAACGGGGTTTTCCATTAGCTAACATTTGTTTTTCAGTATCCAAAGCCAAGAATGAACCGAGGGTAAACAAGCGGTTTTGAATATTGATTAATTCATCATGATATGCTACGGATATTTTATCTCGTAACAATCCCAAATAAGAATTCAGCTCATCAACGGTACCGTAAGTTTCTATCTTAATATGGTGTTTGGGGACACGCGTACCGCCAATTAACAGAGTTGTGCCTTTGTCTCCTGTTTTGGTATAAATTTTCATTTAAGTTGAAGTTTTTTTTTGTAGCAAGTACCAAGTGGTAAGCATCAAGTAGTAAGTAGCTAATGTTAATGTATAATTTTGACTTACTTCCTCATTTATACAATTAAAGGGCCGGTTACTTCAATACATTCTTCTCCTTTGTCGAAAACCACTCGGTGACCTCGTTTTCTCATTTCCTCAAAAATACTATCGGCCTCTGTTGGCTCCCCTGATATATTTTTGAAGCGCCATGGTCATGGAAGGCGTTTCGGGAGTCGGGGCCATGATGTCGATACGCAAACCTTTTTCCTCGGCGGCTTTTAACGTCGATTCTCCGTAAACGGCAATCCGTGTTTCGTTTTGTTTAAAATCGGGGAAATTATGATACAGGGATTCAATACCGGAAGGACTGTAAAAAACTAAGATATCATAATAAACATCTTTAAGGTCGGATAAATCGCTTATACATGTTTTGAAAAAAACAGCCGATTGCCAATCAATACCGATTTTATTTAAAGCTTCCGGAATTTCAGGTTTGAGTTTGTCAGACGACGGGAGTAAAAATTTTCCTTCGGGATTTTTATTGATAATATTGGCTAAATCTTCAATAGTTTTGTTACCATAGAAAATTTTACGTTTACGATAAACAATATATCGTTGCAAATATAAAGCTATGGCTTCCGACTGGCAATAATACCGCATGGTGTTGGGTACCGTGTAACGCATCTCCTCTGCCAAACGAAAAAAATGATCAACGGCATTGCGGCTCGTAAAAATAATGGCATTATAATCGGGTAAAGCTATTTTTTGCTTTCTGATATCTTTTGCCGTAGCCCCCTCAACATGTATAAAAGGTCTGAAATCAATTTTTACCTTTTCATTTTGGGCTAAAGTAATGTAGGGAGAATTTTCGGAAGTCGGTTCGGGCTGTGAAACTAAAATTGTCTTTACTTTCTTCTTTTTTAGGACTGTTTTTTCACTCATAAAATTTGAAAAATTATCCATCCGTTTAATAAAATAAACGGTAGAATTTCTGATAGGCAAAGATACAAAATAATTTGATAGGTTTTAAATTCGGTATGTTTACGCAAACTGACATAAATATTTGCCCATACACCGGCAATCCAAATGACTGATATTGTAATAATTAAGTAGAAAAAAACACGTGATTGAAAAGGAAAATAATAGACCAAAAAACCGACAAAAAACAAATAAAAAAACGTATAAAACTCATAAGTTGTTCTTATGAACCTAATTTTATTTAAAAAATTGCTTTGTTTTATCAAAAAAACATAAAGGGTTTCCAAAATAAATTTCAGTATGAAATAACCGGTCGTTGCCAATACTAGAATTTGCCAATCTATCCTATTTTGGAAAGAGATATTCAGATAGTTACGAGCTATTTTAAGGATGGTTACATTATATAATGTATAGGATAATATTTTAAACAAAATAGCATTCAGGTTATATGCCGTAAGAAAATATGCCGACTGTGATTCGAATTCAAAAATATATACATTCGGTTTTGAAATATTTAAACTCAACCGTTTGTTATACCATAATTTATTTAATACCAAAAAGAATGCCGCTATTGAATACAATAGGATGAAAGTATTTTGAAAAAAATCCGGTTTTACGAGTTCTTTCATGGGCAGAAAAACATATTTTTTGTTACAAATCAGACATTATTAATGTAAGTCCAAAACTATTTTTTTATAATTATTATTATACCGATACGGAATAAAATGAAATAATATGAAATCCAACTATAATGAATTCACAACCGGTATAAAAAATATTAAACAAAGATAAGTTTTTTTATTAGTTTTTTTGTCTGGCAATACTTTGTATTTTTTCAAAAAAAACCGTTATAAATTTCAAAGAATTGCTGATTTTCCAAACATTAAAAAATGTCGTTCATGGATAATTTTACGTCGTTTATAAACTTAAACGTGTCGTTCATGCATTTTATAACAATTGTAAAAGAAGTTACTTTATTTTTGTAAAAGAAATAAGAGGAAAGTAGTTTTTTTCATATTTCATTGTTTTATTTGTGTTGTTAATTGAGTTAAGCTATTCATGTCCATGAATAGCTTTTCTTTTTGGTTTCAACTTATCCGGCTCTCTATTTTCATCAACATTTTCGAACAAATTGACCGGTTTCTGTTCGGTTTCTGCTTTGTAAAGTAAAATTTGCTCACCTATGATATCTTCTTTTCGTTTTATTTGTTCGTCGCCACGCCAATTAAAGGCGTCAAATAATTGACGGGGTTGCTTGATAAAATCTTTATAAGGAAAAACTATACCTTCGGGTTTGTCATAAAACCGGATTAAAGCTATTTCTCCATCATCAAATTTTATGTATATATGGCTCGATTTGTCTTTTTCTATACCGGTTAATGTCCCGTCCTCTTCTCTTAAAAAATAGATGACTTCCGTGTTACCGTAAATATCAATGGTTTTCAATTGTTTATTTTCAAATTTTCCCAACAACTTTTTACCTTTGATTTGATTGTATCCGACACTATCTTTTTGGATGATAAAAACATCTTTGGGAATAAGCAACGAATCCAGCCGGTTTAATGAATCGTTTTGCAGCAAAATACGTTCCCCTGTAATTTGACTTTTACCACTCCATACTACCGGATTATTCAAAAGTTTTAACAATTTGCCTGCATCGTCACGATAAAGCGAATCAGCCTTACCGGAGAAATCATTGGAGAAAAAACGCACACGGGGATACCCCCAAAGACGACGTTCATCTTGTTTTCCCGCAGCTACAAACTGATTGGCTCTGATAAAAAGCGTGTCTTTTGCGGAGATAGAAACCACCAAAGGTTTACGGGTCACTTTGATAGAATCCAAATCAATCCAACGTTGGGCATATCCGGTAAAAATCCAGGTTTTATTAAGCGAATCGTATAAGACGACATGTCGTGATGCCGTAGCATATTCTTTAAGCCGGTCATAATATAAACTATCGCCTTTTATAGTCGTATGTTTATGTTTGATAAATGCATTTTTGACAAACCACGAGACTTTTTTTTGTGAGTCGTAATGTCCCTTTTCGGCATAGATATAACTTTGGTCGTTATAAATTTTGGTCGGACCGAAAAAATTGGAAATTCCCGAATCTGTAAAATAATCCAACTGATATGAATCTAATTGATAATCAGGATTGTCAATATGCACATTGTGGATAAACCTGAATCGTTTTTCATTGAGGAAATATTTTCCTATTTGACTATTGAGCGTATTGACACTATCAACAATAACGCCGCCGGAAGTATAATAAGACACTTGTTTTTTCCGGTCAAAATACAACGTATCCGTTGTTAAACGCATTTTGGGATCTTCAAGAAGTACCTTATCATAGGCTTCGGCAAAACTTTGATTACCGTCATATTTTAAGTAACCGGCATTCATTGTGATTGTATCCCCTTGTTGGAGACGTACATTACCTACGGCAATGGCCAAATTTTCTTTTTTATCGACGATAGCTTTGTCACAAAAAAGCAAAGCCCCGTTGTGGCTGATTTTTACATCACCCGATAACAACTGTTTTCCGGGATATTTGGCACTGGTTGCCGCATGGTCAGCATACAAAATTTGAATATAGTCCGACAACGTATCGGTCTTTTGCTGTGCCGACAAACCCGTTATAACAAAAATGAAGACGAATAAAAAACTACTTTTTGTATAAAACGGCATTATCTTCAAATGATTTTAATTTTATTTCGGGAGAACCGTAAAGATAGGTTTCAGATTTACCCGAAAGTTTCATCACGACTTGCTTGGAAACATTAATATGCACGGTGGCTTTAGCGGATACCGTCAAATCCAGCTCCTTAACAGTCAAATTGGCGGCTTTAACTTCCGACTTATCCCCTGCTTTTAAAACCAATTGATTAATATCTCCTTCCAATTCCCCACTGGCCGATTTGTCGAGTTCTATATTTGCTGTTTTAATATTGATTTTGGCTTTCAAGTTGGCATTATTTGTTAATTTGACAGTGCCTTTTTGAGCAAAAACTTCCAAATCCAAATCTGATTTATCAGCAGCTAACAAGTCAAATTTATCTTTAATACGTAAATTGAGTTTTGCTTCGGACTTATCGTGAGTTTCCAGGATAAGACTTTTGAATTCCAATTGTTCGTCATTAAAGACCTGCCCCCTTTCAATGAGTTTTATTTTGTTGAAATCTTCAGGCACATAAACCGTCACACGAAGTCGTTTTTTCTTAACAATTTCCATTGTTGTCCAAAATTTAAGCACTTCATCTTCGACTCTAAAATGGATAATATCAAATAAATTATCATCGGTTTCAATAATGATACGGGGCGCATCGTTGGTTTTTAGCAATTTTACTTTAAATTTTTCACCGACTTCAATAGCGTTGAAAGGGGCTACCGTAAATTTTTTAATTAAAACTTCACGGTTTCCTTTGATTTTTTGTTTTTTTTGAGCCATGATTGGCAATGAAAGGATTGCCAACAAAATAAAGATTCGTTTTTTCATGATGATTTTATTATTTCTAAATTCGCAATTTTCAATTTGTTATAATTCTTCATTTATCAAATACTGAGCCAAAATCAGATTTTCAATTCGTTAATAGCAATCAATTTTTGCAACAAACTATCGAGCCTGTCCAATGGTAACATATTGGCTCCGTCGGATTTGGCGGAAGCCGGATCAAAATGTGTCTCGAGAAAAATACCATCAACTCCCACGGACATTCCGGCTTTGGCAATGGTTTCTATCAATTCAGGACGACCACCGGTAACCCCGCTTGCCTGATTGGGTTGTTGCAGCGAATGTGTGATATCAAGTATCACCGGAGCAAATTGCTGCATCACGGGTATTCCTCTTAAATCAACGATTAAATCACCATAACCGAACATCGTTCCGCGTTCGGTAACCGCCACTTGTGTATTACCCGACTGCACCACTTTATCCACGGCAAACCGCATACTTTCGGGGCTCATAAATTGACCTTTTTTCAAGTTAACCGTTTTTCCCGTCTTGGCAGCAGCCACTACCAAATCAGTTTGTCTGACCAAAAAGGCAGGAACTTGCAATACATCGACATATTGAGCAGCCATACCGGCATCAGACGGCAAATGTATATCGGTAACTACGGGTATGTCAAAACTTTCACCCACTTTTTGAAGAATTTTAAGTGCCTTTTCGTCGCCAATACCCGTAAAACTATCCAAACGGGAGCGGTTAGCTTTCTTAAAACTACCTTTAAAAATGTAAGGAATTTTATATTTTTCCGACAATTTAACAACATGCTCCGCAATTCGCATGGCCATATCCTCGCCTTCAATGGCACAAGGCCCCGCTAACAAGAAAAAATGCCCTGAACCGGTGTGTTTTATTTTGGGAATTAAATCCAAATTCATAAATTTATCGTTTTAAAATGATGCAGGTATAAAATTATGAAAAATTTGTCAATCACCAGGAAAATAATTTTGCTGTTTAATTATATCGCCGCATTGTGGCTGTTTATTGCCTTTTTGACACCTTATTTACCTGTAAATCTTTGGTCATTTTTATCATTTAACAGTCTGATTTTCCCGTTTTTGGTCCTTGCCAATGTTTTATTTATGCTTTACTGGTTGGTCAAGTTTAAAAAATATGTTTTTGTATCACTACTGATTTTATTGATCAATTATGGCAATCTGAAAGCGCTCTACCAATGGAAAGGTAAACATATTAACGACCCCGAAGGCTTTTCGGTTATGAGTTATAATGTGCGTTTGTTTAATGCCTATCATTGGATAAAAAAGAAAGGAATCAATGTGGATATCTCCAATTTGTTGAAAGACCAGTTTCCGGGTATTCTGGCATTGCAAGAATTTAAAGATGATAAACAAACCGACTTTTTACAATACCCTTACAAACACATCATTTTGAAAGGTAAAAAACATAAAGCGGGTTTAGCGATATTCTCAAAATACAAAATTATCACACAAGGTAATCTGAATTTTAAAAATACCTATAACAATGCCATTTGGGCGGATATCGTAATCAAGAAAGATACTTTACGTATATATAATGTTCATTTGCAATCTTACAAGATAGTAAAACCTGAAAATTTGGTTGAACAAGATAAATCAGTGGTCGGTAATAAACTACAAAAGGTATTTAATGAACAATATCGTCAAGCAGGAGAGATTGTCAAGCATACTACCGGCAGTCCTTATCCGGTTGTGATTGCAGGCGATTTTAACAATACAGCTTTTTCCGCTCCCTACCGTCTTTTAAAAGCAGGCAAAAATGATGCTTTTGTTGAAGCCGGTAAAGGATTCGGTATAACCTGGCGTTACAAATGGATACCTTTACGAATCGATTTCATTCTACCCGACGAAAATAAATTACAAATTATACAATTTAATACTTTAAATCATTTCAGATATTCCGACCATTATCCTATCAAAGCCGTTTTAAAATTTAAAAAGTAAAAGCCGGTTTTAACATTTTTATTCCTTGAAGCCGATTTTCCTAAGCCATTTATCGTATTTTTGTTTAAAATTACAATCATGAAAGTTTCCGGGATAGTTATAGCAGGCGGCCAAAGTTTAAGGATGGGCATTGATAAACATTCACTGATTTTCAGAAATCAAAGTTTTATAGACCGTGCCGTCGGTTTATTAAAAAACTTTACCCCGGACATTATCATCAGTGCAAATGATAAATCTCATTCTTATGCATATAAAACAATACCGGATAGCGTGCCAAATACCGGCCCAATGGGCGGCCTTTACACTTGTTTGCCTCTGATTAAAAATGACAGAGCACTTGTAATACCGGTAGATATGCCTTTATTAAGTCCCGAAGTCTTACGATACCTCTTGCAGCAAGCCGATCTAAGTAAAAAAATAACGGTTTTTCACGCAAATGACCGATTACAGATGTTGGCAGGATTATATCATAAAGGAATCGTTTCTTTTTTGCAAAAACAATTGGCCGCGGGTGATTACAAACTGCAAAATTTATTAAAAACAATACCGCATCAAATCATTGAAGCGAAAAATTTTTCCCCGTTATTTTTCAATATCAATACACCCGGACAATATAAAAAACTAAATTTGGAAAATGGATAACACACAGCAGGATATTTGGTTAAAAGCGGCAGTCATAGGTAGTATTTGGGCTAGTTTTGAAATTGTTTTCGGTAGCTTTTTTCACAGTTTACGATTACCTTTTGCCGGTACATTTTTGACTTTTTCGTCCATCGTTTTATTGACAGCCTTCTCTTACAAATGGCAAGATAAAAATCTATATATTAAAGCCAGCATCATTGCCGCTCTAATGCGTTCGTTGATACCGACTTCCATTATTCTGGGGCCCTTAATCGGGATATTGGTGGAAGCAACTTTATTTCAATTATCCGTTAATTTATTCGGACGCCATCTTTTCAGTTTCGCCCTGGCCGGTATTTTGGCTATGTTTAGTGCCATTATACATAAAATTATCAGTATTATCTTGATATACGGTTTTGATATTATCAAAATTTTAAAAAATTTATATCACATTTTTTTACATATCACTCATCTTGATTTACCACCTGGACAACTTTTTCTGATTGCCGGACTTGTATATGTTTTACTTGGGATAACGGCTGCACTAACCGGACAATGGACAGGTCAACATTTAACAACAATCACCATCACAAAAGCGTTTACCGGAGAATCTTGGAATTTAAAAACCGATTTATTTGACGTTGACGGATTCCATTATCATTCCAAATATTTATTTATCCATGTCTTATTATTAATCACATTCCTTTTCGGTTTGGAATTGTATCCGTTGGTTGATGTGATTTTTCCGGTTTCAATTTATTTATTATTCCTTATAAAACGATATGGTAAATCCCTGCGACGTTTGAGTAAAATGTTATTCTGGATTCAATTGATCATTATCGTGCTGATATCGGTTTGGTTATGGCAAGATAAAACCGAAGGTTTATTGGTAGGTCTTAAAATGGTTTTACGGGCTATTTTGGTTGTATCAAGTTTTACAGCCATCAGTGTCGAACTGAAAAATCCGTTAATCAAAGCACTTTTGTATAAAAAGGGTTATTCGCAACTGTACGCCACATTATCTTTGGCAACAGCAGTGGTTCCTTTTATTTTAAAATACATCTCAGAAGACCGGAAAATACTATTCAGACCAATAAAAGTATTACAAAAAGCCATAGCCTTATCAGATGTTTTGCTGCAAGAATTTAAACGGCAAATTTTTCAACGAAATAATATTTTCATTATTTCCGGAGAAACGAGAAGTGGTAAAACAACTTTCCTTAAAAAAGTAATAGCCGGTATAAAACACAAATATCCCTCGGCAAAAATAGGAGGGATAATAGCCCACGGCACGGATTTCAGAGGAGAACGTTACGGTTTTCATGTAGAAAATATAATTACGGGCGAAAAACAGCATTTGTGTAGTCGTGACCCGGCAAATGATGACGATATCAAAACAGGTCGTTTTTACTTTTATAGAAGTGGCCTCGATTTTGGCAACCAAGCAATTTTGGAAAATTTGGATACATTGGACCTTTTGGTTATTGACGAAATCGGTTATTTGGAACTCAAAGGAAAAGGTTGGTTTGAAGCTATTGAAAAAGCTATGAGCAAAAAGAAATTGGATATGATATTTGTCGTCAGAAAACGAATTTTGGAAAACGTCTTAAAATTATGGCAAAACAAACATTTTATTGTAGTTGATATTACCAATAACCGCCCGGAGTTTGTTGTAAATCATCTGATAAAAAGTTTCCAAAATAAATCCTCATAAAAATCAAAAAAAAAAAAAAATTTATTACAATTTTAAAGCTTTTATTAATAAATTTATTAAATTGCAATAATCAACATTAAACATTCGATATATATGAAAATCCTGTTAATTTTTACACTTACATTGAGTTTAAATTTATCTTGTGGTAATGAAAAATCCGTTGGCCGGCAAGACTATCAACAACAACAAGCAACCGGCATTGTTAAGAATGATCGTCATGCAGATACCGGTTATCAAACAGTCAAGAAATACGGTTTTCAATTTCAAATTCCTGACAATTGGCAATTGCAAATGAATGATTTCAAAACAAAAAATCTGAAAGGCGACCTAAAAACCATAGAAACTTCTTATGTTGACAATGTTAACAATAGCCATATCAGATTGGTTTATCATCCCGGAAATTCAGGTCTGACTTTATATCGTTATTATGCCGATAATAACCCGGAAAAAACCGGAAAAACCAAAATAGGACAGTCAGATGCCATTAAAAGGGATGAAATTTTGACCCGCGACGGAAAAGGACATTTGTTATCCAAACCTGTCATCAGGCATAAAATCTATGTTGTAGCTCCCGGACAGAAAGGCGTATTGGAAATTGTTTATGATTTACCTAAGGACGATGATAAAGCCGGAGAGGTTTATAATAATTTCATAAAAGGCATAAAATCTATCGAATAACCGGTTTGTCATCTTTTTTATTAAAACTTTTTCATATGAAAAAAATCATTTACCTTACAGGGTTATTTTTCTTCTTAAAAATAGCATCAGCTCAAAACATACTCGGTATTGATGTATCACACCATCAAGGGAATATCAACTGGCAATTGGTGGCAAACGACGGAAAGGTTTTTGCTTTTTGCAAGGCTACCGAAGGTATGACCTATCAGGATCCTCTTTTTACTACCAATATGACCAATGGCATGAATGCCGGTGTTGTAATGGGCGCTTATCATTTTGCCCGTCCGGACAACAACACGGCCATACAAGATGCAGATAATTTCATTGCACACGCCGGTAATTATATCGGCAACGGTTTTTTACCGCCGGTTTTGGATTTGGAAGATCCGAATGCTTCTACACATTTAGACCAAATTTTCACTTCATCGCAATTAACGGCTTGGGTACAAGCCTGGCTCAACAGAGTTGAAAATCAAACCGGCGTCCGCCCTATTTTGTATTTAAATTCCAATTATGCGTATTTTTTAGACAATTCCTTAACCACTTACGGCTTATGGATTGCAAAACCAGGCACTTCTCCCACCACACCGCCAAACAATACCGGAAATTGGAACGATTGGCTATTTAAACAATATTCGTGGTACGGAAGTGTCAACGGTATTTCCGGTAACGTCGATTTAGACGTCTTTCACGGCTCTACTTCCGATTTCAATACATTGGTCAGTGTGCAAGAATATAAATCTTTAAACTTTTCATTTTATCCCAATCCGGCTCACAACTACCTTTATATAAAATCTAAAAATGAATTTCACCCCGTCTCGGCAAAGATTTTCGATTTAAACGGACGTTTACTTAAACGATATGATGAGAATGTTTCAAAAATTGATATCAGTAACTTGACAAACGGTATTTATCTGTTACAAGTTACTTTTGACAATTCGCAAAGTAGCATTGTGAAGTTTATCAAATTCTAATCAATTAACAAAAAATCCCTTTCATAGTTGAAGAAAGGGATTTTTTGTAAGATTTTTTTTTTTAATTTTATCCGAGATAAGATTTTAAAATTTTGCTTCTGGAAGTATGTTTCAACCGGCGAATGGCTTTTTCTTTGATTTGCCGGACACGTTCGCGGGTTAAATCAAAGGTTTCACCTATTTCTTCCAAAGTCATCATGTGATTCCCGTTCAATCCGAAATACAACTTAATCACATCGGCTTCACGAGGCGTTAAAGTATTCAAAGCCCGCTCTATTTCAGTTCGCAATGATTCTAGCATTAAGGTTTTATCGGGGCTGGGCGATTCACCGGAACGCAAAACATCATACAAATTGGACTCTTCACCTTCTACCAAAGGAGCATCCATAGAAATATGTCGTCCGGCATTTTTAAGTGAAATTTTAACATCATTGATTGACATATCCAAAGCTTTGGCCAATTCTTCTGGTGAAGGCGGTCGTTCGTTTTCTTGTTCCAGTTTGGCATACATCTTATTTATTTTATTGATAGACCCGATTTTATTTAAGGGTAAACGAACGATACGGGATTGCTCGGCCAATGCTTGCAAAATAGATTGGCGAATCCACCAAACAGCATAAGAGATAAATTTAAAACCGCGTGTTTCATCAAAACGTTTGGCTGCTTTAATCAAACCGAGATTACCTTCATTGATTAAATCCGGTAATGACAAGCCTTGATTTTGATATTGTTTGGCAACAGACACGACAAAACGCAAATTGGACTTTACCAATTTTTCCAAAGCTTTTTTATCGCCCGCTTTGATTCGTTGCGCCAATTCGACTTCCTCATCGGCGGTTATCAAATCAACCTTACCGATTTCTTGCAAATACTTGTCTAACGAAGCGGTTTCTCTGTTGGTAACCTGTTTGGTAATTTTAAGTTGTCTCATAATATTATCGGGATTTGTTTTAGGTTTTCAAATACTATTACGCAATAATCCGAAAAAGGTTACAAAAAAAATTAAAGTTTTGTATTTTTACGGAAATTGCATTCCTGTATGACCAAAAATTCTCTAAAATTCGGATTGTTACTTTTTCTTTTATTGATAATGCTTATCATCAATATGAGTTTAGGGTCCGT
>JALVST010000073.1:0-18774 GCA_027024205.1 Flavobacteriales bacterium
CCGGGCAAGGAGCAGGTGGGCAGTTTGGTGTTAAAAATATTATCACCAATTCTAAGAATGGCGCTCATTATGGTAGTTATTCAGAACTTTCCGGGGCAGGTTGGGGAGAGCATATTGGAAGCCATAATTTATTAACCGGACAAGGACCGGGTGGGCAGTTCGGTGTTAAAAATATTATCACCAATTCCAAGAATGGCGCTCACTATGGTAGTTATTCAGAACTTTCCGGGGCAGGTTGGGGAACACATATTGGAAATTATAATTTATTAACCGGGCAAGGAGCAGGTGGGCAGTTCGGCGTTAAAAATATTATCACCAATTCCAAGAATGGTACTCATTATGGTAGTTACTCAAAACTTTCCGGGGCAGGTTGGGGAGCACATATTGGAAACTATAATTTATTAACCGGGAAAGGACCGGGTGTACAGTTCGGTGTTAAAAATGTTATCACCAATACTAAGAATGGCACTCATTATGGTAGTTATTCAGAACTTTCCGGGGCAGGTAGGGGAAAACATTATGGAAACTATAATTTATTAACCGGACAAGGAGCAGGTAATAAATACGGTACCTACAACAAAATATCATCATCAGCAGGTGGCACACATTACGCAGTTTACGGTGAAGCAACAAAATCAGGTAGTTATGCAGGATATTTCAAAGGGAATGTTTATACTTCACAAAAATTATTGGCTCCAAACAGTGGAGACGCAGATATGAAAGCATATGTTTACGGCTATATTACCACCGCCGGCGGTATAGATACAAATAAATCATCTGACGGATTTAGTGTCACAAACGATAGTACCGGAGTATATACCATTACTTTTAATACAGCAATATCCAATGTAGGTTATAATGTCGTGGCGACTTCCAATGCCAATGCCACATCCACCCCCAAAGTCTTAACTGTCGGGGATATGACTGATAATTCTTTTAAAATATATAGTTGGAAATTGGACGGTAGTCTAGAGAATACAAATTTCAGCTTTGTAGTCTATAAAAAATAAAATGATTTATAATACTTTTGTTTAAAAATATAGTTTATTTCCAAAAATTTTCTATTCAAAGCATAAGCGACCGGGATAATCGGTCGCTTGTTGTTTTTGATATAAAATTTTGATTTCAAAGAAAAAAACGGCAAGTCATATCTTTTTTTCAAAAAAAATGCTTACTTTGGTACTTGCAAAAAGCATTTTTTATGAAAAAACTGTTAATTCTGTTTCTTTTGGTGTCAAGCAACTTAATTGCCCAAAACAAAGCCTTTACTATTGATATTATTTGGAACGGTACCTTTCAACCGGATTATCTCTACGGGCTTAAAGCCATGCCACAATCGGACAAATATTCAAAAATAGATGTCAACCCACAAAAAAGAGCTTACGAAATAGGTATTTATAACTATGCGACCTTGCAAAAAGAAACAACGGCTTTTTCTACTGCAAACTTTCCTAATATCGGCTATTTTGAATATGAATTTTCACCTGACGAGCAAAAAATCATTATAGGGAGTCAAATTATATCCATATACCGACACTCCAGGAAAGGCGCTTATTATGTTTACAATCGCCGGACTAAGAAATTAGATAGAATAGCAGATGGCATGATCCAAGAACCTCATTTTAGCCCTGACGGGATCAAAGTAGCTTATATTAAAGACAATAATTTGTTTATCAAATATTTAAGAATAAATAAAACCGTTCAAATTACTTCCGACGGATTCAAAAATCATATCATCAATGGGATTCCGGATTGGGTTTACGAGGAAGAATTCGGATACAGCCAAGCTTACGAATGGAGTCCCGACGGGCAAAAATTGGCTTTCGTCAAATTTGATGAATCGGCAGTACCGGAATTTTCCATGATACGGTACGGTTACGACCTTTATCCCAAGGTGGAAACTTTTAAATATCCCAAAGCCGGAGAAAAAAATTCAAAAGTCAGTTTACATTATTATAATATCAATTCCGGTAAAACCCGCAAAATAGATTTGGGGGATTACGAATATATCCCACGCATCAAATGGATAGATAATGATAACCTGTCAGCTATTACGCTGAACCGCCTGCAAAACCACATAAAGCTATACAGATACAATAGCCGGCAGAAAAAAACGAGTGTCTTGATCGAACGCACTGATGAAAAATATATTGATTTGGAAGCTACGGATAATCTGACTTTCCTACCGGACGGTAAATTTATCTGGTCTAATGAAACATCCGGCTTCAATCATTTTTATCTTTATAACAAAAACGGGAAAATGATCCGGCAAATTACCAAAGGTAATTGGGAAATTACGAATTTTTACGGTTACGACCCGCTACTAAACCGTATTTTTTACCAATCGACCGAACCGGATAGTAAAAACCGGGGTGTTTACAGCATCAACTTAAACGGTAAGCACAAAAAATTGTTAAGCCCCGCCAATGGTATCTCCGACGCAGAATTTAGTGCCAATCACAAATATTTTATCAATACATTTTCCAATAGCACCACCCCTTACATTTTTACGGTTAATTTGGGTGAAAACGGTAAAGTTATCAAAACGATCATTGATAATAACAACTTGTTGAAAAAATTAAATGATTACGATTTGCCTCATAAAGAATTTACGACTTTTAAGTCGGCAAACGGGTTGGATTTGAACGGGTATATTATTAAACCTAATGATTTTGTCCCCCACAAAAAATATCCTGTTTTAATCTATCAATACAGCGGACCTAATGTTCAAACCGTTCTTAATACGTGGAATAGTAATTTTGATTACTATCATTATTTACTGGCTCAACAAGGATATATAGTCGTGTCTGTCGACCCGCGCGGTACCGGTGGTCGTGGTGCTGCATTTAAGAAAGTAACCTACAAACAGCTCGGTAAACTGGAATTGGAAGATATTACAGCCGTTGCCAAGCAACTCGGTAATTTGCCGTATGTCGATGCCAGTCGTATCGGCATTTGGGGCTGGTCATTTGGCGGCTTTATGGCGAGTAATGCCATTTTAAAGAAAAGTGCGATTTTCAGCATGGCTATTGCCGTTGCTCCGGTCACCAATTGGCGTTTTTATGATACGGTTTATACCGAACGCTACAATGGGTTGCCCGCTGATAATCCCGGCGGTTATGACAACAATTCGCCTTTGTTTTTTACTAACGGATTGAAAGGCAAGTTTTTATTGATACACGGTAGCGCCGATGACAACGTTCACACGCAAAACAGTATGCGACTGGCCAAAGAATTACAGGAAAATGACCAACCGTTTGACGAAATGATTTATGCGGATAAAAATCACAGTATTTACGGTAAAAAAACGCGACATCATCTGTTTAAAAAAATGTTGCGATATGTGAAAGAGAATTTATAAGACGAGTTGAAATGAGTTGAAAGTTAAATGTAAAGAGGTACGCCCCATGCATCTGAATCGAAATTTAAAATTAGATTTCTCTCCCTACAAAAGTAAGGAGAGAAATGACAATTAAAATATGAATTTGCAAAACCCGAAGAATTAGAATAAATTTGTTACCAAAATAAAAAACAGAAACTATGAAGGAAAAATTTAGAAAAACGCATCCGAGAGCGTTATATACCTTGTTTGGAACTGAAATGTGGGAGCGTTTTAGTTACTATGGTATGCGAGCTTTATTAACATTGTATTTAACTGCAAAACTTATAGATGACGGGTTTGGTTTGCCGCGTGAACAAGCTTTGGAAATTTACGCTTTATTTACAGGGCTGGTTTATTTAACCCCTATCCTTGGCGGTTGGGTGTCCGATAAATTTTTTGGACAACGTAAAACCGTCTATATCGGCGGGATTGTTATGGCAATCGGTCAATTTTTATTAGCATCCAGTTCTTTTTTAGCTCATCAATTGGACCCCGGTACACGCCTATTCCTTTTTAACTTCGGATTAGGCGTTTTGATTATCGGTAACGGCTTCTTTAAACCGAATATCTCGACAATAGTCGGAGAATTTTATGACGATAATGACCCGATGAAAGATGCTGCTTTCAATATTTTTTATCTCGGTATTAACTTAGGTGCTATACTGGGAACTTTTATTGCCGGTGGTTTAGGCGAAGGTGTCAATTGGGGATATGGTTTCATAACAGCCGGCATCGGTATGTTATTAAGTGTACTTTGGCTAAAATGGAAAGAACATACACTTGACCATGAAGGTTTACCGCCGCATACACCGGAAAACAAAACGCTACTGGACCAAAAAGATTGGCGGGAAATTTTCTTGTATGCTGCGGGATTAGTTGTTGCTACTTTTATTGTCATTTTTATTTGGCGTCAACTGCCGGATTCCGTTACCAACTTTATTGCCACAGGAGGATTAATTGCCATATTTTTGGTTTTATTTTATATAATATTCAAAGGTACCAACGGTGCAGACGAATGGAGCCGTATGGCTGTTATTATAGTATTGGCAGTGTTTAATATTGTTTTTTGGGCTGGTTTTGAACAAGCAGGTGGTACATTTAGCCTCTTTGCCCGTGATAATACAGACCGGCAAATGCCCCCTTTTAATCTCCCTTTAATCGGTAGTATCGATATTACGATTTGGGGAGGTTTGGCTCTCATTTCCATATTGATATGGGTTTATTCCATTTATATAAAAATTTATTCGGATGATCAAAATAAAATAGCCTTATCCAAAAAATTAGGCAAATATAGCGGTATAGCTGCATTATTTTTCGGACTTTTCGCTATTTTAAAATTTGCATCGGAAGGGCCGGAAATTCCCGCCTCGTGGTTTCAAAATGTAAACTCTTTTGCTATTTTAGTCTTTGCCCCTTTATTTTCAATAATGTGGCTCAAATTAGATAAAGTTCATTTAAACCCGAGAACCCCTATAAAATTTGCACTTGGTTTATTTTTAGGTGGTATTGCCTTTTTTGTCATGACACAAGCCAAACATATAGCCGATACCGGCATAAAGGTATCTCCTTGGTGGCTTATTTCCGTTTATGTGTTATTGACATTAGGTGAATTAATGCTCTCCCCTATCGGTTTATCTATGATAACCAAATTAGCCCCCCCTAAATTGGTCTCGGTTGTAATGGGGTTATGGATGGCTAGTTTTGCTGCCGGAAATTATACTGCCGGTATGCTGGAATCTTTTATGGGAAAAATACACGAATGGGGATGGCAAATAGATTTGTATCCTTTTATTATGTGGATTATGTTTGCTACGGGCTTAATCATTGTTTTGATTTCGCCTTTGCTCAATAAAGCTATGAAAGGGATACACTAGAGTTGAAAGTTAAAAGTTGAAAGTTCAGCTGTCATTCCAACAGAGTGTTACAAAATGATGTTTGTCATTTCGAAGGAGGAACGACTACCTGTTCCGACAAAAGTCGGGAAGGAATCTAGATTCCTCCTTGCTCCTAACGTCACTCGTTCGAAATGACAGGTAACACGTTCAAAATGACAGGAAATAATATTAACCAAAATAAATGGAACAATACAAGTCTGTTGAAAATTTTGGAGCAGACTTGGTAATTAAAAAAACAAGACTATGGAAAATAAGAAAATGAATTTAGTAGAATTATTCAAATCATTTCCCAGACCGTATTGGTTTGCCAGTATCTTTGAATTATTAGAACGCTATGCTTGGTATGGGCTTTTTGCCGTGTTGGGGTTATACTTGACCAATCAACTGGGATTTTCTTCAGTGCAGCGTAGCAGTATAATGACTATTGTAACGGCTATTCTGTATTTTTTACCCATTTTTACCGGTGCTATTGCCGATAAAATCGGTTATAAAGCTACCTTAGCTATCGCCTTTGTAATTTTATCATCCGGTTATTTTATGATGGGACATGTCACAACCTACTGGGCCGTGTTTGCCATGTTCCTGTATGTAGCTTTGGGAGCAGCCATGTTTAAACCTGTGGCATCGGCCATTGTAACTAAAACAACTGATGAAAGAAATTCATCTTTCGGCTTCGGATTATTTTACATGATGGTTAATATCGGTGGTTTTTTCGGTCCGCTGTTAGTAGGTCTTTTACGTAACAAATTCGGATGGGATATCGTGTTTATTTCATCATCGGTAGCTATCTTGGTCAATTTGATTGTATTGACCTTTTTTAAAGAACCCGGACGAGAAAAAATAGAAGAATCCGCCACTGAAACTATTGTAAGGTCTATAAAAAATATCCTCGAAGCTCTTTCGGACATTCGCTTAACGGTTCTACTTATTATCATGGTCGGATTTTGGGTTATGTTTAATCAATTATTTTACACCTTACCCAATTTTATCGATGATTGGGTACGAACCCAAGACTTTTACCAATGGTTACATGGCATCTGGCCGGCATTTGCCAATATTTTTAAGAACGAACACGGCGGTATCAATCCCGAACAAATCGTCAATTTGGATGCTTTCTTTATCGTCGTATTTCAAATTGCCGTTTCTTACTTGATTCTCAAATGGAAACCTATCAATGCCATGATGACCGGTATATTTATTACCATTATCGGCATCGGACTTTCATTTTATTCGGATAATCCTTTTTACACTGTTTTGGGTATTCTTATTTTTGCTTTGGGTGAAATGACATCCAACCCCAAATTTTCAGATTATATTGCTCAAATTTCCCCGAAAGGAAAAGAAGCGCTCTATATGGGTACCTACTTTCTGCCTATTGCCGCAGCCAATTATTTGACGGATTTGATTTCCGGTAACCTTTATCAAAATAAAGCGGATAAACTCACTTTGTTATTCCGCTACATTAAAGACAAAGGGATACAAATCATTGACATGGGTAGTAAAGCGAAAGTCAATTATACCAATAAATTGGTTACTTATACCAACGAAGGTATCCAATTAATGGACAAGAATGGTGAAGTCATCAAAAATTTAAAAGCCGGTATCAAGCGGGACGAAGTTTTTGCACAAGCAGCTGAAAAATTACAAACAACACCTTCACATCTGCAAGAAATTCTTTGGAACACTTATCATCCCAATCAAATTTGGTGGGTTATGGCTGGGGTTGGTGCCGCCACATTTTTATTGCTTTTCATCTATAATATCACTATTGGGAAAACCAAAAAAGTTGATGTGGAATAATTTAATTTTCAACAACATTTAACCCGGTTGAAAAAATTTTTTCAACCGGGTTATTTTTTTGTGTAATTTTAATGCAAATTTTCAGACTATGAAAAAATGGCAATTATATTTAATCGTATTTTTAAGTATTGTCAGTGCATTTTTTATGTATAATTCTTACAAACTGATACGGGAAAACAAAGCACTGCAAAAAGAGTTAAAAGAAACTAACGAAGGCTATGATAGAAATATCGCATATGCCATACAGTTGGAAGACTCTATAACCGGTTTTCAGCAAAAAATCAAATCACTGGAAGCCGCGGACAAATTTTCATTACACGGAAACGACAAAGCGGTCAAATACTTAACCGATATGGATGACCAAACCGACTGGGAAAAATTTATTATCGACACGTTGATGAAAACCAACGAAGTAAAAGGCAATAACCCCTTGATACCTTTTGACGGGATGGCAGGCAATATGAAAATCACCGATGCCAAAATCTTGAACAACCGTTGGATTATCGTCCGGTTTTCAGATGGTAAATATACCGGTGAAATGTTATTGCGATACGACATCAATAAAGATAAAAGTATAGACTTTAAGGTGTTGGATCAGACTTTGTTTAGTTGAAAGTTTTAGTATCATGTGGAGCGTAGCGACATCTCATTGACCAAGTAAACGGGATAGCAAGTAATATGAAACTAAATTTTCAACTTTCAACTCGGGTCACTGAGCTTGTCGAAGTGCAACTTTTAACTTAATTTATATGGAACAAAACAATTCAAATATCATTGCCAAAGGCATTGTCAAAGCGGTTTTTTCACTCTTGGCGGTTCTATTGCTGTTATGGTTTTTATATAAAATCAAAGTTGTCATTACTTATCTGTTGATAGCATTAGTAGTATCTTTGATCGGGCGACCGGTCAAGAAATTTTTGAGCAAACGTCTCAAATTAAAAGATACGCCGGCAAGTGCTTTAACTTTGCTTTTGATTATCAGTATCTTCGGTATTTTGTTTGCCGTTTTGGTTCCGATGATTGTCAAACAAGCCCAAAATTTATCGGCTTTGGATATTGAGAGTTTTCAACAGAAAATGAATTTATTGTTAGAAAATATCAAAGCCTATTTACATCAAAAAAATATTGTATTTCTGGATGATTTTACTTTTAACAATGTATTTTCACAAATCAATTTAAAAATTCTTCCCGGCTTATTTAATTCCATTTTTGAAATTTTGGGGAACATCATAGTCGGAATTTTTGCCGTAAGTTTTATTTCGTTTTTTATGTTGAAAGACAATAAATTGACCGCAAATTTTCTCTTCAGATTAATACCGGATGATGACCAGGAACGTTTCAAATCGGTTTTTACAAAAATCAAAGATTTACTGTCCCGTTATTTTATCGGTATCAGTATTCAAATCACAATTATTTTCGTTTTTTATACCATTTTATTAACTTTTTTGGGAGTCGAAAATGCGACTTTTATTGCTCTTATTTCAGCATTGATGAATTTGGTCCCATACATCGGCCCGATTGTCGGTTGGATAATTATAGTCAGCCTGTCGATGACTTCACAGCTCAACGTTTTGGATAGTAACGAATTAATCCTGCTGGCCAGAAACATTACAATCGGTTATATCATCATCCAACTCTGGGATGCTTTTGTTGATATTCCGTTGATTTATTCCAAAAGTGTTAAAGCACATCCGTTGGAAATATTTTTGGTTATTATGATTGCCGGGGTGTTATTCGGCGTTTTGGGTATGATTATTGCCGTACCAACTTATACGATGCTACGTCTGTTTTTTAAAGAATTTTACAAAGAATATAAATCGCAGTTTACAATTTGGTAACAAAACCGGATTTAAGATTTATAATCCTTAACTAATTATTATCAATAAAAATATACACACCCCAAAATATATGAAGATACAAAGCGACATTTTAGTCATTGGATCGGGTATTGCCGGTTTGTCATTTGCCATTAAAGCGGCTGAACTTTTGCCAGATAAAAAAATCACTATTATTACCAAAAACACCAAAGAAGAATCCAATACCAAATATGCTCAAGGTGGTATTGCTACGGTTTATGATTTGACCAAAGATTCATACGAAGCACATATTAAGGATACGCTCATTGCGGGAGATGGCTTATGCGATAAAGAGGTTGTTAGAATGGTCATTACACAAGCTACCAAACGGCTTGACGAACTATTAAATTGGGGGGTCTCGTTTGATAAAAATCAAGATGGTGAATTTGATTTGGGTAAAGAAGGCGGTCATTCCAAAAACCGTATTTTTCATTACAAAGATGTCACAGGTTATGAAATAGAACGGTCATTGCTCAAAATCGTATCTCAAAAACGCAATATTGACTTTTATGATTATCATTATGCCATTGATTTGATTACCGAACATCAGGTTTTCGGCGATTTGATTTCATTAGATTCGGACAAGACGGTTTTCGGCGCATATGTTTTTGATGAAAAAACCAAAGAAATCAAAACCTTTACCGCTCAATACACGCTGTTGGCTACGGGTGGCAGCGGACAGGTTTACGAAACAACTACCAATCCGTTTGTAGCTACCGGCGACGGTATTGGGATGGCCTACCGTGCCAAAGCCCGGCTGGCCGATATGGAATTCATCCAATTTCATCCGACCGCCTTATACAATCCGGGAGAAAGCCCTGCTTTTTTGATTTCGGAAGCCGTTCGCGGTTTTGGCGCCTATTTACGTAATAATAAAGGCGAACGGTTTATGAAAAAATACGATGAACGTATGGAACTGGCTCCGCGTGATATTGTCGCTCGTGCCATTGATACCGAAATGAAATTACACGGTAGCAAATATGTCTATTTGGATGTTACCCATTTGGATTACAATGCCTTTGTTAAACATTTTCCTAACATAACCAAAAAATGTGAAAGTCTGAATATTGATATCAAAAAAGATTATATTCCCGTTGCACCGGCAGCTCATTACATGATGGGAGGTATTGTTGTTGATAAAAACGCCCGTACATCTATCAAAAATTTATTTGCTTCGGGAGAGGTCAGCCGGACCGGATTACACGGTGCCAACCGGTTGGCATCTAACTCACTATTGGAAGCATTGGTGTTTTCGCACAATGCCGCAATGGATATTGCCAAACATTTTGACACAAATTACAAATTACCTCCCGTTCCGGGTTGGATAGACACCAGTACCGACCGGACAATGGAAAAAATACTCATTACACACGATCGTAATGAAGTCAAAACCATTATGAGTAATTATGTGGGGATCGTTCGTTCCAACGAACGTTTATTGCGAGCCTTGCGACGTCTGTATGTGCTTTATCAAGATAACAAACGCCTGTATGATCATTCTGAAATTACAACGGATTTGTTGGAATTGAGAAATTTAATTACAACAGCCTATTTAATCATAGAATTTTCAAGAAAAAGAAAAGAAAACAAAGGTGGTTTTTACAGTATAGATTTTAGTTAACCCCAAACAAAATGCCCATTTTTCAACAGGCATTTTTGTTTGTGTGATAAATTTGTTTGTGTAGTATGTATATGAACCAAACTTATTAATATTTCATTCATTTACTCTACAAAATAACAACAAAACATATAACATCTTTTTAACAATTGTATTTAAATTTAATACAATTGTATTTAATATTTAATTTTTTTTAATATATTTTTTTGATGATTTTTTGATGTTTTTTTGATGATATATATCAATTAGTCACAATTTTTTAAATATATTTTTAGAACTTTAATTTTTTTGCATATAAATAAAGTTATTTTTATATATTTGTTATATGAAAAATCCATTGCTACTACATAATAAAAACAGAAAATTTGAAACATTGGTCGAAAATATAACCAAATATACCACGGGTATAGCTGAATTGTATATATTTGATATATTGAAAAATGTAGAACAAGTAAAATTTGAATTAGACAAACCTTTTTTAGCCGGTATGCTTGCCGGAAAAAAAATTATACATATTGACGGCATGAAGTGTTTTGAGTTTTTACCCGGAGAATTTCTGATTGTTCCAGACAACAAAGCCTTAACAATTGATTTTCCAGAAGCAAGTAAAGAAAATACAACGCAATGTTTTGCTTTAACCATTGATACGGATATTATAGCGCAAACTGTAGATTATTTTAATTCGAAAGTAGCCATTGAGGATGAAAACAACAATTGGAAATACTATGATGATAAAGAACTTCCAGCTCATCTCATACATAATGAATCGGTTAAAAATGTTGTCAACCGTTTGGTTAATGCTTTTGTATCAAGTGATACTTCCAAAGACATGATTGTAGAATTAACATTAAAAGAGTTAATAATCAGACTATTACAAACAAAGGCAAGACAAGTAATATTATATTCAGTCAATACACAGATTAACGACACACGTATTGGAGAAGTCGTTAAATATATCAAGCAACATCTCACGGATAAAAATATCAAAATAGATGACTTGGCCAATTTGGCTTGTATGAGCACTTCACATTTTTACAAACAATTTAAAAACACTTTGAAAATATCTCCAGTTGATTATATCAACAACGAACGTATCAAGTTTGCTAAAAAACTTCTGAGCAACGGAAAAAATATCAATATCACGGATGTGGCTTATAAATCGGGGTTTAACAGCGTGAGTTATTTTAACCGCATGTTTAAAAAATATGAGATGATAACACCTAGTGCTTATTTAAAGGCACTTAGACTGAAAGCTCAAAAAAAATAAAATAATCTGTATTAAAAAAATACAGTCAATCCGTTTATGACAATCTCACTCGACAATGTGCAGTTGGAGTCCGGACGTAATTTTCAAAATAACACTACCTTGATTTTTAAAACCGGTTTTGGGCGAATGACGGTATAAATATACTTTTGAAGTTTGTGCAGTGCGTCCTATTTTTTGCAAACCTTCAAACAGGTTATCGGCATTGGCAGCCCTAACTAACAAATCAAATGTCGTATCAAAACCGTTAACAGCCGTAAAATCCGGCATGGTTTTGTAACGTTTTTTATAAACTTTGGCAAAAACTGGATTGATAACCCGTTGCATTTTGGCCGGAAAATGATAATTCAAATTGGCTAAAAAAATGTTCATACGGTCATTGGCAGCATCTTCATATAATTTTTTGTCATTCAATGTAAACAAAGTAATATTATGATTTTTGTTTAAAGAATTCAAAGTCGATAATACCGTAAAAATAAAAGAATCGTCATCTGACAATAAAATCACAAAATTTTCTTTATTCTTATTGATGGCATTTTTGATATCATTGGCATAGATAGAATATCCTTTTTTGGTTTTCTTACCGGCAATTTTTATCACGGGCAAACCCAATTGCACCTCCAATGTATCCGCCAAAGCTTTTTTGCGTGGATCGTAAATAATATCGACAACTTTACCGGCCGCATTTTCTTTGATGTATTGAATCATATGATGACTCAAATCATTATTCCGCGAAGTAGTCACAATAAGGTTACGGTATTTGTTGTCACCTTTATAATTGTGTACGGCAATGGGCGTATTATCAAACTCCAAAAAATGAGCTACTTTATCTATATTATCTTTTTTGACAGGGCCTATCACAAAATCGTAATCGGACAAATCGGTTATTTCCAATATTTTACCGGTTACATAAGGTGAAGCTTGTGTATCAAAAACATCGTAATGAACCTTTAAACCCAATTGTTTTAAAGAATCGATAGCCAATTTAATACCGCTGTAATAATTCAAAATCTTATTAGCTGTAAGATTTTGACAATAATTTTCGTGATTTGGTTTCAAATCTCTCAGTTTAAAAGGTAACAAAACAGCTACACGATAGTTTTTATCCAATTGCATGCTGTCCAAGAGATTGATTTTTATCGGTTTGCTAATAGCTTGATTGTTATTCAAGCTATCTTTTTTTTCGCTATTGTGATGTGGTATCACGGTTAAATCATCTATTTTCTTGTCAAAATCATCTTGATTTCCTGCTGTTTTTTTAGGAATTTTGATGGTTTGTCCGAATTTTAAGCCTTCTGCCAACAAGTCGGGATTGGCGGCTTTAATTTGTTCAATACTTACATTATATTGTTTGGACAAACTGTATAAGGTTTCTTTGGGTTGAACGTCGTGATAGTAATAATGTTCGGTATCTCTTACCGGTTCTTTGGTCGTAATAAATTTCGGCACAACCAGTTTTTGACCCACTTTGAGGGTTTCATTTTTAATTTCAGGATTCAGGCGTTCCAACTCGTCCATGGTAATACCATGATCATAAGCTACACGCCATTTTCCTTGCTTGGGTTGGACTATATAAAATGTATATTTTGACGTATCGATTTGTTTGGGGGCATTTTTATCGGCAAAAATCGGAATAATCAAAATTTGTCCTAATTTAATATCGTAGCCTTCCACTTGATTGAGCTTTACAATATCTTCAATCTTTGAGTGATAGCGTTTTGACAGACTGAAAAGAGTTTCGTTTTCACCAACGGTATGATATTTATAATCGATCACTCTATCGGCTAAAACGATGGTATCTTTTTTTTGGTTAAGAATTTCATTATTAGGTATTAACAATTTTTGACCGGGTTTTAAATCATTACCGGAATTCAATTCGGAATTAACTCTGATGATATCGGAAGGGGCCACTTGATAAATTTTGGCTATATCCCGCAAAGTCTGTCCCTTTTCAACCTTGTGAATAATGTAATTCTGGGCATTCAAAGTCATAGAAGCCCAGAAAATCAAAAAAAATAAAAATATGTTCGACACAAAAAAATGCCGTCCGGATAATTTAAGCATAAGAGAATTTTCTTATTTCTATTCTATTCTATTTCAACACTCAAACCGTTTTCCAAAAGTGCCAGCGCAATGGGTTTTAACTTGTCATAAGTTCCTTTTTTGACAATACTTTTGCCATTGTAATGTGTAATCAAAGCACATTGTTCGGCTTGATTGAGCGTATGATTGCAATAGCGCATCAACATGTCAATTACAAAATCAAAAGTATTGACATCATCATTAAACAGCACGATTTTGTATAATTTGGTTTCAATGGTTTGAAATTCTTCTTTTGATAAATGTTTCTCTATCATAAAAAACAATTTTTTTTCAAATGATAAAAGTAAAAATTTTTTTTTAATTAACACTTCTCAGGCTTCAAAAACTTAGCCGGAACTCACTTATCCCGGTCTTAGAATAAAAAATAATGAAATAATTAACAATTTAATAATGCTTTAAAAAAGATTTAAAGACTTTTTTCTTTAAATTTTAAGAAATTTTAAGCTTATCCAATTATTTTTTACCATTTCACTTACAAACTTCATACCATTTTGCCGGGCAACAGTTTCTAAAAGCGGCCTGTCATCTTCGTAAAATCCACTCATTACCAATTGTCCGCCGGATTTAAGACGGTTTGAATATTGTGGCATATCATCCAACAAAACATTCCGGTTGATATTGGCCAAGAAGATATCCGCTTGGGGTAAAGCGTTTAATTTTTCAGCTCCACCGTAATAAGCTTTGATAGTATTAACCCGGTTTTTTTTAAAATTTTCAAGCATATTGTTATAAGCCCACTCATCAATATCAATGGCAAATATTTTTTTAGCTCCGAAATAAGCCGCCAAAATGGATAAAACCCCTGTTCCTGCCCCCATATCGATAACGGTTTTATCATTAAAATCCATTGTCATCATTTGCTTAATCATCAAATACGTCGTTTCGTGATGTCCTGTCCCAAAACTCATTTTCGGGTCAATGGTAACTACATATGGATAATCTTTATACGGATGAAAAGAGGTTTTGATATAAATTTTTTCATCGATTAGTAACGGTTTAATTTGTTGTTCCCAAGTTCTATTCCAATTTTCATTTTTAATAATCTTAACTGTGTAGGAATATGGCATTGAAAAGTTTTTCAAAATCAACTCCGGCGACAAATTTTCATTAGTGTAAGCCAAAAAACCATCAGGTGTCTCTACAAAACCTTCAAAACCGGCTTGCGACAATAAGGCTATAAAAATATCCCTTTGAACGGGTTGTTCCAATTTAAAATCAAATTCCTTGTAATCAGACATTTTTGTTATGTTTTGAAAAAGCTATTAACCAAATACCGGTTGCCATCAGTAAGGTAAAAACAAATAATATCCAATTTATCAACATTGTATCAAAATCAAAAGCAAACCACAATAAAACAGCTCTTAAAAAAATTACTATCTCCGTGGCTACAAATCCGGCAAAAAATATCTTGAAAAAACTTTTTCTAAGGTAAATAAATTGCAATTCGTGAGCCAAAACCATCAAAAACGGCGTAAAAATTCCCAACATTATCAAATGTAAATAACCTATAATAAAATCCCGGATTTTGTAAGTTAAATCGGCATAATAAGGAAACGAGCCCATAAATTGCAATATGGTTTTAATCATAAATGTAAACAACACAAGTAGTAAAACCTCGTATGAAAAATCCGTTACGGTATGATGTAAATATCTGTGGTAACGCTTTAAAATCAGCAACAACACAAAAAAAGCCCCTATCTCTGCCGCAGCACCGATAAGTGCCAAAAGATTAAAAATCCAACCCGGGTCCGCCCAAAGTATGTTGGAAAAATAACCGGTAAAAACAGCAATTATCATTAATCTGTAAAGCCAATTGACTTTAGAAGCCGGTAAGGTGATATTTCGTCGTTCTAACAAGTAAAGAGTCAAACCAATGGTTGCAAACAAAAACCAACCGTTATACTGAAAATGCAAATAATAAAAAATATCAAATTTGTAAAAAATGGATTTTTTTCCCAAGAATTTGATAACCGCACCCAATGACCAGGGACTGAGACTCGATAAAAACTGCAACCATAAACCTGCTCTTACAAAATGGAAAGTCGCCGGATATACCTTTTCATTCCGCTTGTTTTTGTAAAAAAATATCAAAAACCAATAAGTTGCAATTAAAAATAAGGATAAAAACAAAATGGAAAGAAATTTATAACCCTGCCACAAAAAAGAAACATAAATGCCGGCTACTGTAAATACGGTAAACAAATAAAGCCTTTTAAACTGTATTGTTTGCAGTTTATCTTTTAAAAAAATATGTGATATAAAAGCAATCAAAGCGCCATGCAACCAACCTAAAAAAGCCGTATGGGAATGTGCATGTAATACATATGCATACGTAATGCTCCAATGGATAACAGGTGTCAAACGCAAAATGACGCCCAACAATACAATAGCAGCAAAAAAATATAAAGCAATCTTAAATTGAATCTTCGATAACATACATTCTAAATATAAATAAAGTGACCGTGATAAAATAATCTTTATCACAAATCACTTTTTATTAAAGAAGAGATACAATAATTATTTTTTATTAATCTCTTTCAAATCAACTTTATTCTTTAAAATTTTATTGACTTTTTTCAGCTTTTCTTTATCCTTTTCCGATTTGGGATTGACATAAGCTTTTATTTTGACTTGTTCGGTCAAATTTTTGGTATTGGCATGGATAGTAATGGTTTTAATTTGATTACCTACTTTATGATTTGTATTAAATTTCACTTTAATTACATCTGATTCTCCGGGCTTGATAGGTTTTTTAGGCCAATAAGGTGTTGTACAACCACAACTTGTTTTAACATTTGATATCACCAAAGGCACTTCACCTGTATTGGTAAATTTAAAAACGGTATCAAGAATATCGCCTTCATTATGTGTACCGAAATCAATTTCCTTGACATCAAACTTCATTTCCGGAAACTTATTAATTTCGGCCAGTTTTTGCTTGGTTTCTTTCAAATTTTCATCTTTAATTTTAGAGGCCGGATTATCATTGTTACAAGCCGCAAAAAGCAAAACGGCAAATACTAACAGGAAAAACATTCTTTTCATAATACTTCATTTTTTTTGGGGTTAATATTTTAAATTTTATCTTTAATTATCACAATATTAAATCATCAAGACAAAATGAGGAAATCTCTCCGGTGCCGGATGCCAGACTTATTAGTAGCACCGGTTAATTTTTTAACTAATAATTGATTCTACCCCGGGCATTTTTATTCAATTTATTTTGTTTTTTCAAATCATTAACAACATTGTGCAACACCCCGTTTATAAAAATATTACTTTTGGGCGTTGAAAATTCTTTGGCTATTTCAACATATTCATTGATTGTAACGTTTATTGGGATAGACGGAAAATATAAAAATTCGGCGATAGCCATTTTCATTATCAGCTTATCTATTTCCGATATTCTGTCGTATTCCCAATTCGGGGTTTTTCCCAATAACCAACCGGTCAATTCCTTATCATTTAAAATCACTTTTCTAAACAAGTCAATAGCATATTCTCTATCAAAATCGTTTTTAAAAACCGGGGGTAAAGCATCAAATGTATCTCCTTCTTTCAAAGCCGTTATCGTTTTCATAACCAACGTATTGGCTATGGCTATATCATCTGCCCAATGACTGTCGTCCGCTTCAAAAGATTCGTGCAATTTTGGGTCCGGAGCAATAAAATTTTTATACAGTGACAAGATAAATTCTTTATCTTCTTTAAAAGAATTTTCAGGGCTTGACATATAGTTTTTATACAAACTTGAAGATTTTATTTTGCGCCAAATATGACCAACCAGTTCCTTGTCCAATTCCCACTTATCCAATTTGTATTTCTCTTTAAAAGCCTTTATAAAAGCATTTTTTTCCAACAAATTCAATATACGGTTATTAACAAACTTATAATTTGGATTCAATTCTTCTTCCGTAGGAAAGTTTTTGTTCAAACCTATTTGAATCTCGGACTCCGCTTTCTGTTTCAATGCCGTTAATAACAATAACAAAAGGATGTATAATTTATAAATGTTATTGAAACTTTGCATTAACAATTTCTCTTGAACTGTCAAATTATTCGAACCCGACTGTTGCATGGCAAAAGCCGCTTGCATCACTTTGGTACGTAAATTCCTTCTGTTTAACATACAATTAATTTCAACTGTTAATCCTTGACGCTAAACCGGAAACCGGACATATTCTCATGAAAATTTTAACAAACCCATCGTGACATAATCCGAACTTAGTAAAATATGTCTGTTTCCGGCGACTTGCAAATTTACTCTTTAATTTTAAAAAAAAATACAAAAAAAATATTTTTTGTTTCATTTATTTTTTTATTAGATTTGTAGCACGAAAATTTAAAAAGTAAGTTGGAAATGAGCGAAAAAGAATACCGCAAACCAGAAGAAATATTCTCTAAAGTGTTTAGAGCAGGACGACGCACTTATTTCTTTGATGTGAGAGAAACCAAAGCCGGTGATTATTATTTGACTATCACCGAAAGCAAAAAGAACATGAATGATGACGGTACTTTCAATTACAAAAAACACAAAATTTACCTTTACAAAGAAGACTTTGGAAGGTTTAAAGAATTATTGGATGAAGTAACCGCTTTTATCATTAATGAAAAGGGAGAAGAAGTTATATCCGAAAGACATCAAAAAGACTTCAAACCGTCTGACAATACCGAAAGTATTACGGAAACAACGGAAGAAAAAGAAGAAAATTCAGACGAAACACCTTCTACTAACGAATTTACCGATGTCAATTTTGATGATATCGGAGATGAATAACCGGTAAATCGTAAAGTTCAAAATTACTAAGGTTGGCGTATTGCCAACCTTTTTTTTATTTTTATAAATAGTTTATATA
>JALVST010000073.1:18784-36378 GCA_027024205.1 Flavobacteriales bacterium
TATTAATATAATGTATAAATAGAAAATAAGCCTTAAAAAGAAGAAAAATCAGAAAAAAATTAACAAAAAATTTTATCAATGTTAAAAAAAAAATGATTATTTTTGCACAAAATTAGCAAACAATAAACAATGAAGAGACTTACAAGACCTACGCCTATAGAACACGAAATCAAATTAAATCCTTATAAAACAATTTTGAGTAAAACCGATGCTAAAGGAATTATTGAATATGCTAATGATTACTTCATGGAAATATCGGGTTACAAAGAGTGGGAACTAATGGGACAACCACATAATATTTTGAGACATACGGATATGCCTAAAATTATTTTCAAAATATTGTGGGACCGGCTTCACAAATCACAACCCATCTATGCAATTATCAAAAATTTGGCAAAAAACGGTAGTTACTATTGGGTTATAGCAGATTTTAAAACCAAAATAGACAAAAACGGCAATATAAAACATTATGCCAGAAGAAAAGCCATTCCGGACAATGTTAAATTCAAAGTCGATAAATTATATCACAATATTTTGGAAATAGAAAAAGCCGCCGGAATGGAAGCTTCGGAAGCATACTTAAAGGGATTACTCGAAGATGCCGGATTAACTTATGACGATTTTATCCTGAACTTAATGGGATTAAACGCCGAACAACTTCATGACTATATATCATCCGAAATATCTGATGAACAATTGGCTTCCGGTAATTTATCAGCAGAAGATGCCATCAAAAAAACTACCAAGAAAAAAGGATTTTTTAGCAAATTGTTTAAATAATAGGAAAGATGTTTGAAATAGAAAAAAATCTAGAACCTAATATTACACTAGTTTGTAAATTAGACAAAAACGGAAATATTAAATTTATTAATAAATCTTATACCGATGTGACCGGTTTTAGTGAAAAAGACTTAGTCGGTCAAAGTCATGAAATTATCCAACATCCTAAAATGCCGAATGTTATTTTGGAACGTGCCTGGAATGCTATCAATCATAACAAACATTTATATCTGATCAGTAAGAATATCACCAAAAACGGAGAATATTTTTGGACTATTGCCGATATCCATCCTAAAATAAATGACAATGCAGGCACCGTATATATCAGACGTAAATATTTACCCAACGATCTAAAAGAAGAGTTTGAAAAACTTTACGAAGTTTTATATGGAATTGAAAACAGCGGTGGGGGTTTGGATGTCGCACGCAATTATCTGAATGGATATTGGGAAGATCGTGGCACAACTTTTGAACAATATATCATAAACGCATTCGGAGGGGAAAAAAATCTTAAAACTTATATGACTTCGGAAGTTTCGGATAAAGAACTTTTTTCATTAGACCCGACAGATATGAATATTGACGATATCTTAAAATTGGTCAAAAAGAAAAAGAAAAGAAGATTTTGGTAACAAACGGACATACAAAATAACCATACAAATAATTTTATCAACAAATAAAACTCTGAAATTATGACATTAAACTACAACATTATGACCAAAAAAAAGACTTGTTTGCACTTGGATGTAGCAAAAAAAATTAAAATCAAAATTGATGAGGATTTTCGTATTCAGTATGTCAATAATTATTTCACGGAGATTAGCGGTTTTAAAGTTTCGGAAATTATTTTACAACGTCTTGAATCTATTTTTGATACTTCAATGCCTAAAATCACATTGGATTTATTTAATGAATCAACCAATAATTACTCTAAATTTTATTTTATAATCAAAGGAAAAATTAAAAATAACAATTGTTACTGGAGTTTTATCAGAGTAACACAACGATTTGACAACAACAATGAATTCACAGGTTATTTACTGGAAGGAAAATTGTTGCCAACAGCTACCGTTCAAAAAATAGAAAAAATGTTTGCAATTTTAACAGAGATTGAAAATAATGCCGGAAAAGAAGCCGCTATGAAATACCTTAACGGTTATCTGGAAGAAAAAAATATGAATTTTAATGAATTTGTTTTAGCCATTGCGGAAGTGAATGAAAAAAAGGCTGAAAAATATTTTGAAATTGACGAAGATACTGCTATTAAAAAGAAAAAAAGAAGTTGGTTTTAAAGCATTCTGAATATTTGACAATCCTCATCATACCATAATAATTCCGACTGAAACATTTTATGCAGTCCCGATATTTTATTTACTTGGGCAACAGTTTTTTCTGTTGCCCATATTTTATTTATTTTCGGTAAAATAAGGTTGATATCATGAGTGGATAAAATGATAATTTTTTTTTCTTCGTTACTGATTTTCAACAAATTATTTATTAAAACAGCTTTATTTTCCAAATCCAGATGTGTAGTCGGTTCGTCTAGCAATAATACAGGGGTTTGTTGAACTAAAGCTCTGGCTATCAAAACTTTTTGACGTTCTCCGTCACTCAAAGCAGTAATTTTACGGTCAAAATAATCTAAAATATTCATCTTCTCCCCTACTTCATTTATCACCTTCAAATCACCGGTTGACAATTGTCCCCAAAGATTGGTATAAGGCTGACGACCCATAGCCAAAAATTCACGTACCGTAAGAGGTACTTCCACCCCTCCGGTTAAAACAATACTTATATGCCGGGCTCGCTCCGAAGGTTTTAATGTCATCAAATTCACATCATCCAAAAAAACATCTCCGGACAAAGCCGGCAAGATACCCGCTAATGTTTTTAATAAAGTAGATTTACCGGCGCCGTTTTTTCCTATCAACGCGATAAAATCATTACTTTGAGCAGTCAAATTGATATTGGACAAAACCGTTTTTTGCCCATACCCTACCAATAAATCGTTTATTTTTAATTGCATATTTTTGAGGAATTGATTTTTTTAACAATCAGAAATACAAACGCAAATTTTCAATTTTCTTTTTTTTAAACGGACGCACGGCTATGCGATTTTTCATTTAATATCAAACGCACGATCGTGCCCCTCTACTTTTAATTTTCAACTAGACACACACAACAGAATGTGTCAGTACCAGCCCCGTTTTATCATTCTAAACAATCCGTTGATGTCCATGGTAAAAACAATCCGGATACGGGACAAATAATCCGGCGCATTGATTTCCCAACCGAGTTTGGAATAAACTGGAAAAAAAACTTCAAAATAATCTTGCACCAAATTGATGCGTAATCCCGAATCGTAATAAAATTTAACCGGTTGTTGCTTACGCTTGACCCATGCTCCATCGACATACATATTAAACCAACGCCAAATACCGATATTGACATTGTTACTAATCAAATAATCATTGGCAAATTGGTCGTCAAAAAATGTTTTAAATCCCCCTTCGGCCCAAATAAATTGCTGATGAAAAATACCACTGGTTTCCGAACGTCCGTAATAATGATATTGAAACAAATAGTCCGTCGGGCGGTCTAGTGCGAATGAAAAATAATCGGTTTGCGTACGGTTATACAAAAATTTTCCGGCAAAAATTCTAAAATCCCACTGCCGGTTTTTGTCCGATAAAAAACGGTAACGTATCATCAAAGAAGCTTTTCCGAAAAGACCGGAAAATTGCAAATCGGCCTTATAAAAAAAGTCTTTAATAACATTAACATTATAATGAAAATACCGCAAATCCAAAACCCCGTAATGTTCCGTTTCATTTTGAACGACCCCAACCGGATCTTTATCAATTTTCATATACTGCAAACCCATATGACTTCCCTTTCGCTTTCGTAGATATACATCACCGAATTTTAATTCGATATGCGGATTATATTTTCTGTAAATCAAACCGTGATTATAATGAAAATATTTAAAACCGAATCCGTAATGTAAAGCCATAGGCCTGTCCGTATCAAAATAATGAATATCATTTACTGAAATACTTCCGGTCAAACTGTGACTCTTAAAACCATAACTCGGTGTTACAACATATTTAAAATGATTAAATAACAAACTTTCGTTAAAAATCTGTGACCCGGCAATCACCCCGTCATAATAATTATATTCAAAGAACGGATTGACAAAAACTTGTGTGCGTAAGGGATTGTCAAAATCTTGAAACGGCCTGATTTGTAGCGGTTTACTAATCAAATGAAAGCCGGGACGCTTATAATTATCATGTATTTGAATTTCCGGATAATCATTGTAATAATTAATACCCACAAATTGATATTGGCGGTTTGGAAATCCAATCAAAGTATCATTTTTAAAGCCCGGTAATTGCTTCAATAAAAAAATACTGTCTCTCTTGATGCCGTATAAACTCAAAGGTAACAAATAATGATTTTTATTTTTTATTTTCAATAATAACGAATCATTTTTTCGTACAATTTTTTTCAGTTTATAATCATATTTTCGGGTCGTATTGATATAATCACGAAACCAACTTACTTCTTTAGGGTCAAGCATTTTGTCAATAAAATCTTTACTTGATATTTCTCGTGAAAGTCCCAACTTGTAAAAATCTTTTAATCGTTTTTCAAAATCCGGCAGTTGGTCATTTAAGATTTTTAGTCCCAATGCCGCTTTATAAGGCATCATGACATTGCGATTATAGTTGGTCAAAGAATCCAAAGCCGTTCGCAAAGGTTGATCTTTGTTCAAACGGGCTACATTTAAATATAACCAAGGATATTTTTCTGACATTTTAACTTGCGAAGCATAAAAAAAACGCACCAATCTTTTGTTTGAAAGCCCGCCCAACAAAGGCATCCCGGGATAAAATTCCTTCAAATATCTATACTCCCAAAAATTGGCTATACCGTCTTGTATCCATGCATTGCGACGTCTATCGGTTAAAATGGCTTCTGTGTATTTTAAGGATAATTGATGTAAAACCGAAAACTCCCAAAGAAAATCCCTTTTATACGGATTGAGTATTTTGGGCAACAAATCAAAACCGTAAACCTTGTGATTCTTAAAATCCGAAGCTGTTATCAATATTTTTTTTCGGGGGCTGCTCCCGGATTTTTGTTTTAAAAAATTAAATATTCTATTGACAATCAAGTTTTTAACAATTTCTGAAGGAACAGGATTGTCCGGTAATACGATAGTTGTATCTCCCAAATGATAGGTTTTATAAGCCTTTGAAGTAATTAAAACCTCAGGATTTTTAACTATACCGGTCAGTTGATTGTTTTTTCTTTTCGTCAAATTAGTAAAAACCTGTTTGTCAGAAGGAAAGTTTGTTAAATCAATCTCAAACAGGGTGGGAAATCCCGGATAGTCATCGATATTTTTATCTGGATACGTTTGGTAATCATAAGGGACCGGCTGAAAATAAAAATTCCGCAATAATATATTAGCATTCTTATCAATACCATAACCCGTAAATTTGGCATTTGGCAATTTTATATAATATTGTATATCTAGCTGTAAACTGTCATTTGGTTGTAAAGTATGCGGCAAATTCATCGTAAAAACATCCGGTTGGAGTTGGCGAAATTTTATTTTCATCTCTACCTTATTGATTTTAATGTTTTTAAGAATGACGCCGCCTCTTTCTTTCGCAGTAGAAAAATGAAAATTAAGGTTGTAATTTTCAATAATGCTTTGTGCCAGTGCCGTATGTTTCCAAACATAAGCATTTCCCCAATTCAACAAAATCAAGCGTTTGACAGGCTGTGTATGGTCATTTACAATTACACTTTGCTGATTTATTTGCAAATAACGTGTTACACTGTCATAAGCTATATCGATTTGATGCCGCCGTACTATTATTTGTCCTCTAACCGGCAACAAAAATCCGAAAATTAATATACTGACAACGATATGTTTAATTTGCTTTAACAAATTTTATAAGCTGTTGATTTTTAACATCTTTTACTTTTAATAAATAAACTCCTGCCGGCCAATCCGATACATTTACAAAATCACTGTTATGATAATTTTCAAAAGTTTTTATCAACTGTCCGGTTGTATCGTAAACACTAAATTCAACCGGACCTTTCGTTGCGGAAACAATTCGAAAGCCAGAATGAACGGGATTAGCACCGGCTAAACGGAATGCCGGTTCGTCATTAGCATCGTCAACATCCAAACTTACAGGCGTTTCCAAAGTCAATACCACAGGCAAATGATCACTCATATTGTATAAATGTTGTCGTAAAGTATCATCATAGGTAGGCCCTTGACAATCAGGGCTAATAATGGAACTGTTAAAACAAGTACCGTTATTACCGAAAGCGGCATATGAACCACCGAGATAATGCAAAACCGGACTGCTCATCAAATTATCCGACAACAAAATAAAATCAAAACGGTCGTCAAGCCCTCCTCCTACAAAATTATTACTTGATACGGCGTGGGTCGATTGGGTCATGATATCTTTAAAATTGGCATTATTGTGCCAGTATCCCGGACGGTTAACGGGGTCGTTTAAGACAACAGCATTGCCGGAATCCAGCAAATCTTGATAAGCCGGTTCATTGGCACTGTAAAGGTTAAAATCGCCGGCAACTATAACAAAATGATCTGCCGGGATATTGGGTAAATCATTGATTAAAACCTGAACCATGTCATCCCGGATTTGCGGGTCATTATTATAATTACCGGCTTTTAAATGGACAACATACACATCCAGGTAAATATTATCTGCGGGATTATCCGATTTTAATTTCAAAGTATAATGATTGATATCACGGACGTAAGTTGTCAAATAAGTCTCATTGACCAAATCGAATTTTTGCTTGTTATAATAAAGCATCTGCTGTAAATAATAGTTTCCGGAGTGATTGTAAGAAAACGAAGCAGCTGCATAATTTTGTGCACTCAAACAATAATAGAGAATCTCATCTGCCGCCGTATTATTTTCAATTTCACAAGCCATAAAAATATCGGGCTGATACCGATGCAAAATATAATACAACTCATCACTCCTGTCACCACCAGTTCCCGAGGGATATTGCAATAAGTTGTAACTCATCAATTTGAGTTGTGTCTGCGCCTCAGTTCCAAAAGTTAGCAGAAATATTCCCAGTATGTATAAATAAAATTTCATACGGTTTGTTTGTTATGCCTGTTGGCCAACCAATAGAGTCCGGAAATCAAACTATTTTGATTAACATCGGTTTAATACCCGTACTTTTTGGAAATTCTTTTATATCCTTTTTGGTATTATCCGTAAAGAAAAACAGTACAGGTATTGAAAAATTACCAAATAAAAATTTAAAAATTAGGACTTAATTGGCGTTTTTCATAGAAATTAACAATAATTTTAACCACTTCATCCACATCATCGGTTAGATGAATTAAATCCATATCTTCGGGACTGATATATTTGTATTCATCCCGTAATGTGATTTTTATCCAATCTATTAAACCGCTCCAAAATTTAGTATCAAATAAAATTACGGGAAACTTTTCAATTTTTTTGGTTTGTATCAAAGTTATGGCTTCAAAAAATTCGTCCAAGGTCCCGAAACCGCCCGGCATTACCACAAAAGCTTGGGCATACTTGACAAACATCACCTTGCGGACAAAAAAGTAATTGAAATCCACCAATTTATCAGGGTCTATATAAGGATTGGCTTCTTGTTCAAAAGGCAAAACAATGTTTAAACCGGCTGAAGCGCCACCACCTTTTTGAGCGCCTTTGTTTGCCGCTTCCATGATGCCGGGACCACCGCCGGTAATGATGCCGAAGCCTTCTTCAGCCAACTTTTCCGCTATTTTTTCTGCTATTTTATAATGTTTACTGTCACTTTTTGCCCGTGCCGAACCGAAAATCGTCACCGACGGACCAATTCTGTTCATCTTTTCAAAACCATCGACAAATTCAGACATAACCTTGAAAATTTGCCACGAATCATTTGTCTTGATACTATTCCAATCTTTTTGTTTTCTCTTTGCTATCATATAATCTCATTTTTTATCAAACTGCTAATGTATAAAAATTTAAAATATCTTATCCGGCGTATCAATTTTATTTTGCATAAAAAAACCACCTGTAAAGGTGGTTCCTTACAAAGTTGTTTTATCATGATTTTATAAAGCTTCTATTTTTTTTGTAAAATCTTCAACCGCTTTATTTATTTCACCGGTTAAATTTTTAAAATATGCTTTTTTATTACCTGCTTTTCTGCCTTCGTGAATTTTATTATAAAAATCTTCATAGGTAGCAACTACTTCATCAATCAATTTTTCCACTTGTTCATCGGTTACTTCGGGCTTTAACAGTTGCTTGAAATTGACTTTATCTATAATTTCTCCGAAAATATAATTGATATCCTTCTTTAATCTTTTTATGCTTGACATATTCTTCTCTTTTTTAATTCTTACAATGCAAAATTACGGAAAAAAATTGAAATCTTTATAATATGGTTGTCCGGTTAATTGAGGAATTGTTCCGGTTCAAAGAGTTGTTCGTTTTTTGATGATTGACTTTCATTTCTTACCATATTATTTATTTCACAAATTGATTAAAGGTCACAGAGTGGCCCGTCTCGACTGTGTTGAGAGGGAATGTTTCGAAGTGACATTCCTCACTCTCCATTTCTCAATTCCTCAATTCATCATATCTTCACCAATTCATCAGTTCATCAAATAACTTGTTACGATCTACTAGCTACTTGTAACTAATCTAGCTTATATCCAAACCGCCGCAATTGTCCGGCTTTTTTACGCCAGTCTTTATTAACTTTGACATATAACTCCAAATAAATTTTTTTACCGAAAAACGCTTCCAAATCTTTACGGGCTTCCGATCCTATCCGTTTTAAACCGCTACCCTTATGACCAATAATAATTCCTTTTTGTGAATCACGTTCGACATATATTATCGAACGGATTTTAATTCTGTCATCTTCTTCTTTAAATTCTTCTGTCTCCACTTCAACGGCATACGGTATTTCCTTTTTATAATGCTTTAAAATCTTTTCCCTGATTTTTTCATTAACGATAAAACGTTCGCTTTTATCGGTTAATTGGTCTTTGTCAAAATAAGGCGGTGATTCGGGTAATAACTCCAAAATCCGTTTAACTACTTGTTCGATACCAAAACCGTGCAAAGCGGATACGGGATATATTTCAACACCGGGTAGTTTCTCTTGCCAAATGTTTATCATTGCTTCCAACTTTTCCTGTCCGGTCAAATCAACCTTGTTAATTAGCAATAAAACAGGCACTTTAACTTGCTTGATTTTATTAAAAAATTCTTCGTTTTTCAAATCTTTCTCACCGGCTTCTACCATCAACAATAAAACATCGGCATCTTCAAAAGATTCTTTGACAAAATCCATCATCGATTCCTGCAATTCGTAAGCCGGTTTGATAATACCGGGCGTATCGGAAAAAACAATTTGATAATTATCTCCGTTAACAATGCCTAAAATACGATGACGGGTCGTCTGTGCTTTGGGCGTTGTAATTGCTAAGTTTTCACCTACCACGGCATTTAAAAAAGTCGATTTACCGACATTCGGATTGCCTACAATGTTGACAAAACCGGCTTTGTGAGGTGTGGTATTTTGGTTAGATTCTTTCATTTTTTTGTTTAATGGTTAATTGCTTGCCCCGACGAATGTCGTAGGGTTATTTGAAAGCCCGTTAGAATGTGCCAAATGCATTTTACTTAGTTCATATAATGTTTTGTGACTTATGAATTCTTTCAGTTTCAAACTTACTTAGCACTATTCCGCTTTATCGCTTACCACTAGGTAATTTCAACTATATCAAATCTTCTTCTTACGCAATTCGAAATTCCGTCCCAAATACACTTTTCTAACCAATTCGTCAGCGGCTAAATCTTCCGGGCTTCCTTGTCGTAATATTTTACCTTCAAACATCAGATAAGTTTTATCGGTAATAGCCAAAGTTTCCTGTACATTGTGGTCAGTAATGAGAATACCGATTTTTTTTTCTTTCAAATGAGCGACAATTTTTTGTATATCTTCCACGGCAATAGGGTCCACACCGGCAAAAGGTTCATCGAGTAAAATAAACTTCGGATTGGATGCCAAAGCCCGGGCAATTTCCGTTCGCCGGCGTTCCCCTCCTGACAAAAGTTTACCCAAACGCTTGCGTTTGTCAGTCAAACCGAATTCCTCGAGCAAAGACTCTAATTTTTCCTTTTGACCAGTTTTTGATAGATTGGTAAACTCGAGTGCCGCTTTGATATTATCCTCAACACTCAAATCACGAAATACCGAATTTTCCTGAGCCAAATAACCTATACCCAATTGGGCGCGTTTATACATCGGGTAATCCGTAATCTCAATTTCATCAAGAAAAACTTTGCCTTTATTGGGCTTTATCAATCCGACAATCATATAAAAAGTCGTCGTTTTTCCGGCTCCGTTCGGCCCCAACAAACCGGTAATTTCACCTTGTTGTACTTCAAGTGAAATACCACGAACCACTTCTTTTGCACCATATCGCTTGACTAAATTTTCAGCCCGCAAAAGCATTTGTTTGGATGATTGTTCTACTGTCATAAACTGAATATCAAATATTTATCTTTTTTATCAAGTTTTAATCGTGATTTCCGAACCGTATTTCTTACCGACGACTTTGGCAACATATATACTGAATTCATAAAGAATTAACAACGGAATAGCCACAATTATCTGGCTTATAATATCGGGAGGCGTAATAACAGCCGCCAATAATAAAATCAATATCAAAGCGTATTTTCTGTTTTTTTTCAAAAATTTATCATCAACCAGCCCCAACTTTGATAAAAAATATATAATTATAGGCATCTCAAATACAATACCATTAGCCAGAACCGTTGTCCGAACAAGTGTATTATACGATGATAAATCGATATTATTGACAATTTCATCGGTAACAAAATAGTTTCCCAAAAAATTGACCGATAAGGGTGTAATGATAAAATAACCGAATAAAATCCCTAATGTAAACAAAAAACTACTGACAAAAATAAAAGTCAAACCTTGTTTTTTTTCATGTTCGTAAAGGGCCGGCTTAATAAATTTCCACAATTCGTATATAATGTATGGAAAAGCAATAATAATACCGAAAATCAAAGACGTCCATATATGGGCTGAAAACTGTCCCGACATCGACCGGTTGATGATATTGATAGGAATTTTTTCAATACAAAGTGCCTCACTGATTTTACAAAACAAACGGTAAGTGATAAAATCCGGATTTTTTGGAGCAAATATTATTTTGTCATAAACCATTTGAATGTTAAATGCCACAATAACCGCCCCTACTGCAACACCGACAGCCGAACGAAATAAGAACATTCTTAAATCGTTCAGATGGTCGATAATACCCATTTCTTTTTGTGAATTGTTATCCGTCATTAATATTTTTAAATTTTATTAAATATGGTATAATCATATCACCCCTCCGGGGTTCAACGGTATATTTTTATTGTTTGTCTATAATCATGTCACCCATTCGGGGTTCAACGTTTTTTTCTCTTTCATTTTAAGACGCACAACCCGTGCGTCTCAACTTTTAACTAAGGTCACTGAGTTTGTATAAGTGCAACTATTAACTAACTATATAATTCCTTCTTTTAACAAATCATGTAAATGTATCATCCCGGCGTAACCTCCGTTTTCATCCGTAACAATCAATTGACTGATATTATGCTGTTGCATTTTGTGCAAAGCATCGACAGCCAAGGCCCCCAATGATATTGTTTTAGGCTTATCACTCATCACATCACGAGCGGTTATGCCGGCCACATCACCGGTTTGTTGCAGCAGGCGTCTGACATCCCCGTCTGTGATAATACCTTTCAATTCGTCATTCTCAATGATAGCTGTTGCGCCCAACCTTTTGGCAGTAATCTCCAAAATAACATCTTTCATCAAATCATGAGGGTTGGAAACCGGTTTTTCGCTGTTGACAATCAAATCTTTAACTCTCAAATAAAGTCTTTTACCCAACGAACCACCGGGATGATATTTGGCAAAATCACGGTCATTAAAGCCTTTGTAATCCAACAAAGCTACTGCCAAGGCATCACCCATAACCAATTGTAAAGTTGTGCTGGTAGTTGGAGCCAAATTGTTAGGACAAGCTTCTTTTTCCATAGGCGTATAAAGCAAAAAATCGGCATTTTTAGCCAAATAAGAAGTATTATTGGCCGTCAACCCGATAATCTTATTCCCAAAATTTTTAATAAGAGGAATCAAAACTTTGATTTCGGGCGTATTACCGCTTTTGGACAACATCAGGACGATATCGTCTTTTTGGATAATACCCAAATCACCGTGGACGGCATCACTGGCATGCATAAAAATAGCCGGCGTGCCGGTCGAATTAAATGTAGCAACAATCTTTGTAGCAATATTGGCACTTTTACCGATTCCCGTAATAATTAATCGTCCGTTTGACCTAGCAATCAATTCGACTACCGCTACAAAATTATCATCAATTTGCGAGCGTAGTCCGGATAAAGCTTTCGTTTCAATATCAATGGTACGGACAGCCGATTCAATAATTTTATTTTTATTTTCCAAACAATTTTTAATTTTATTTGTTAAACTTTTAAAAAAAATATATATATTTGAAATATCAATAAATTGAAACTCAAAACTTGTATTGCAAATTTAAGATTAAATTTTTAAAAGAACTTTTATTTAATATTTTTTTTGTAATTTAGTTTTGAATAATATTTATTTTTATGACAAAAGCACAAACAATTGAATTAAAACAAGCATTAAAACGTTATTTCGGGTTTGATCAATTCAAAGGCTTGCAAGAAGAAGTAACGAAAAGTATTATGGACGGGCATCACACTTTTGCTGTCATGCCTACCGGAGGCGGTAAATCATTGACCTATCAACTACCTGCTTTACTCAAAGAAGGGACGGCTATTGTCGTATCTCCTTTAATTGCACTGATGAAAAATCAAGTGGATGCTTTACGGGGCATTTCTGAGAATCCGGGTATTGTCCATTTGCTCAACTCCACCTTAAACAAAACCGAAACCCGGCAAGTCAAAGAAGATATACGTAACGGTATTACAAAATTGCTTTATGTAGCACCCGAATCGTTAAAAAAAGAAGAAAATGTTGAATTTCTGCGGTCGGTCAAATTATCATTTATTGCCATAGATGAAGCACACTGTATTTCGGAATGGGGACACGATTTCAGACCGGAATACGGTAATCTGCGAAAAATTATCGATGAAATAAATCCAAATCTACCTATTATAGCATTGACCGCTACGGCTACCAAAAAAGTTCAGGAAGATATTTTAAAAAACCTGCATATCCAAGATGCCAATGTTTTCAAAGCGTCTTTTAACCGGCCAAATCTATTTTATGAAGTAAGACCTAAAACAAAAGACGTCGATAAAGAACTTATTAAGTTTATAAAACAACGCGAAGGACAATCCGGTATCATCTATACATTAAGTCGTAAATCGGTTGAAAATCTGGTTCAAATTTTGCAAGTAAACGGTATTAAAGCTATTCCTTACCACGCCGGTTTGGACAGTAAAACCCGCTCCAAACATCAAGATATGTTTTTGATGAACGAAGCGGATGTGGTAGTAGCGACCATTGCATTCGGTATGGGAATAGATAAACCGGATGTGCGGTTTGTCATTCACTACGATATGCCCAAAAGTTTGGAAAGTTACTACCAAGAAACCGGGAGAGCCGGACGTGACGGCGGCATCGGTCATTGCTTGGCTTTCTATTCGTATAAAGACATTGAAAAACTCGAAAAATTCATTACGCAAAACAAAACCATAGCTGAAAAAGAAATTGCTACGGCATTACTTAACGAAGTTGTGGCATATGCCGAGACATCCATTTCACGACGTCAGTTCCTATTACATTATTTCGGTGAAGAATTTGACCCGGCTATAGGAGAAGGCGGCGATATGGATGACAATGTCCGCAATCCGAAAAAGAAAATAGAAGCCAAAGACGAAGTGGTTAAAATCTTATCCATAATAGATAAAACCAAAGAAATATACAAATCAAAAGAAGTAATCAATACGTTGGTGGGCAAAGAAAATGCCTTGATAAAATCTCATAATACCGACAAGCAAGACTTTTTCGGAATAGGTAAAGAAAAGGATGAACATTTTTGGATGGCACTGATACGGCAATTATTGGTAGCCGGTTATCTCAAAAAACAGATTGAAAACTACGGGGTTTTACAATTGACCGATAAAGGACGGGCGTTTTTAAAAAATCCGCAATCGTTTCTGATGACCGAAGACCATAAATACGATGAAGCCGTTTCAACTGCCAACATAGGAAAGTCAGCTGCTGCGGATGAAAAATTACTCAAAATGCTCAAATCCTTACGACAAGATGTTTCCCGTAAAAAAGGGGTCCCGCCATATGTAATTTTCCAAGAACCATCCCTGGAAGACATGGCACTCAAATACCCGACAACCATAGAAGAATTGGCTAAAATTTACGGCGTAGGCGAAGGTAAAGCCCGGAAATACGGCAAGCCGTTTGTGGAACTGATTGCCAAATACGTTGAAGAAAATGACATTATCCGTCCCGATGATTTTATCGTTAAATCAACAGCTAGCCGGTCTGCACTTAAAATATTCATCATTAAAAGCACCGACCGTAAAATTCCACTAGACGATATAGCCGCCGCCAAAGGTTTGACTATGGAAGAACTGCTAAAAGAGATGGAACAAATCGTCTATATGGGTACCAAACTTAATATTGATTATTATTTGGATGAAATTTTTGACGAAGAACAACTCGAAGAACTCCACGACTACTTTATGGAAGCCGAATCGGATAAAATCAATTTGGCTATGGAAGAATTTGAAGGCGAATACGAAGAAGAAGAATTGCGCTTGTTCAGAATTAAGTTTATCAGTGATATTGCTAATTAGTTTTAATTACAAGTGACTGTTTCGAGTATCAAGTAAAAAATGTATCCCATTAATTGAATTCAGTACAATAATCAAAATTTTTTTATAATTCATTAGAATTCACGGTTTTTAGCCGGTAAAAGCTTTTTTTTTTTTACAAAAATACTGTAACGAACAATGCTTTAATTCGTTAAATGTTTGTATTTAAAGCATTTGTCATGAAAAGAAAAGTTTTATGGATACTCAGTGCGGTCATTATCTTACGGTTATTAAATATTTTTGTATTTAATAATGACCCTTTGTTTTATCTGTCTCCTAGAAATTTCAACGGACGCGGATTGTTAGTAGCACCCAATTGGCTTGATTTTGTCATTATCCTCATTGTCATCATTTTGTTGTGGCCGAAATCTAAAAACATTTCATTCAATACAGGCAAGCTAACGAAACCACTTTTTGTTTCATTTTCAATAATTTTAACCCCGATAATTACCGGTTTATTGTTAAACAATTACCTCGAAAAAATTTATACCGGTTTTGAATTTAATACCTGGCTTGTTTTAAAATACCTACTTTTTATTTTGACCTTTATTGCAGTTAATTTATGGGCCGACCAAATCAAGCTCAAAAATAAATTTATCAAATTCATCATTTTGACAACGGGTATATTTTTTCTGGCTTATACACAAGATTTTTTCGGATCTGGCAATCCTGTATATATTTTATTAGCCTTACTCAACAGTACCGGACTAACACTTGTTTTATTGAGCATTGCACTACGCAAATTTTATAAAGAAGCGCCTCTTGAAAGCCTTATAGCCGTTATAGTAGCCGCTATTTTTAATATATTTTTTGTTTTCAGCGCTTTATCCGTCAGTTACTTTACCATTTTCTTGCCCTTTGCCGGTATATTAACGATATCATTAATTTGGTATAAAATTCCTAAAAAACGTACAACCGTCATCATCGCATCATTACCGTTTCTGATAGCTGTTTTTCTAAATTACGGTTTACCGGGTCTTTTGCCGGAAAAAATAGCTAATGAGTTGATTGAACATCACAACCGGGAAAAATACCATACGGCACAATATAAAGAAATCATTGTAAAATACAAGTCACCGGAACTCAAAGAAATAGCCATTGGATTGGCCAAAGTGATCAATGCCGCCAATAAAATCAGTCAAAAGGAATTCGGGTATTCTCCTCAGGTTAAAGAATTGATAATTAAAGGGTTTGGAGAAGGTGGTTTTCATGCTGAAATGCCAGGCAAAATTGTAGGAAAAATCATCAGTAAAAAATATATTGAAAAATGTTTGGACAGCAGTTTTCTTAACAACCCTGCTTTATCACCCGATTTTCCGGACCCCGTCAATGCCATTTTACACGAATACAGCCATTTATTCGGCACCATACCTTACCATAAATGGTATCCCGGACCGGAAGAAGAAGGCTGGGCAACCTATTCCGCTACCCGGTTGTCAAAATTATTATACAACGGACAACCCGGCTTATGGCAACCGGCTTACAATTTTTCAAATCAGGCATCAAAAATCACAAAACTAAATTTATCCGGAAGAGCAGTCGCATGGTCACATCCGCACGAATTTGGCGGGTTCAATTTGTGGTACCATCTTGAAAAAAACTATGGTTTAAAAGATTTGTATCAAAAACGTCTGAAAGTTTCAAGACGCGATCTAAAAAACGGTGCTTTATATTATGTCAGTGACCCTCAACAAGCTAAAAAAGTTGTCAAAGTTTTCGGTAAAGAAAATTTTCTCAAATACGGACAATTTCCCCCGTTTAAGTTTGGCCAACGCTATTCGAAAGAAACCTACTTGTATCTGGCTAAAACGACCGGTATGGACACAACCCGTATTTTGAAAATATACCAATTTATGAAAAACCGGATGGTCAATCCTTCGGTTCCCATTCCCAAATAATTTACAAACTTGTTAAAAATCAATATCTTAAATTAATTTTCGAACTCACAGTATTTGTAAACTATAATTGATTTATTTATCGTATTTTTGCATTAGTAAAAAAAGACTAAAATTTATGCATAAATATATTAAACTCGCTATAGCACTCATTATTTTCGGATTGTCTATTTGGCAATTTACCGAAGGCTATACAGGAAACGGTATTGCTTTAATTTTGCTGACTTTAATTGTTTTGTTTTTCTATATCCGGAATGAATATTTGTTGTTAGCTTTTTTAAGATTGCGTAAAGAAGATATGGATGGTGCCGCAAAATGGCTCGATAAAATCAAAAATCCGAAAGCCCAATTGATTAAGCCGCAAGAAGCATACTACTATTTACTCAAAGGTACGATTATTCAACGCGAAAATTTACCACAATCTGAAAAATATTTTCGTCAGGCTTTGACTACCGGTTTGATGATGGATCACGATAAAGCCATGGCCAAATTAAATCTCGCAGCTATTGCCATTGCCAAACGGCGTAATCGTGAAGCGATAAATTTGCTACGTGAAGCCAAAGAATTGGATAAAAAGAAAATGTTTGCAGACCAAATCAAAGAATTGCAGCACCGAATTGACCCTACTATTAAAGGAAGAAAATTTGTGCCGAAGAAAAAGAAACGCAAGAAATAAATAACTAGCGGCGTTTAACAAGTCCCGTGCCCTGATATCCATAGGGAAAGATACAGGTAAAAATAATCTAACCTAATAACCAATCAACCGGCTAATGACAGAAATTCTGCAAATATTATATCATTTTGTCGTCGGTTATTTAATGGCGTTTATCGGGTTGATGTCTCCGGGATTTCTGACCTTAACGACTCTCAATACTGCCATAGACCGTGGTCAAAAGAAGGCTGGAAAATTTGCCATTGGAGCCGT
>JALVST010000074.1 GCA_027024205.1 Flavobacteriales bacterium
ATTCATAGGAGACGGTAATGAAGCGGTAGCTAGAATAGCACATAAAATCAATGAAGTCTGTGCAATCTACCCTATTACACCGTCCTCTCCCATGGGCGAACATGCCGATGCACTGAGTGCCAAAGGAGAAACAAATATTTGGGGGGAGGTCCCCCGGGTCATTGAGATGCAAAGTGAAGGGGGTGCCTCCGGTGCCGTTCACGGTGCTTTGCAAGGCGGTGCCTTAACCACCACATTTACGGCATCACAAGGTTTACTGCTGATGATACCCAATATGTATAAAATTGCCGGTGAATTATTACCGACAGTTTTTCATATTGCCGCCCGCACCGTTGCGACACATGCATTATCAATTTTCGGTGATCATTCGGACGTTATGGCAACCCGTCAAACCGGATTTGCCATGTTGTTCGGCGGTTCCGTTCAAGAAGCGCAGGATATGGCACTCTTGGCTCAAGTGGTATCATTAGAAACCAGAGTTCCTTTCTTAAATGTATTTGACGGATTCAGAACTTCTCATGAGATTCAAAAAATCGATACAATACCCGATGAAATTTTGAAGGAGATGATTCCGGAAGATAAAGTTATGGAACACAAAGTCAGAGCTTTGGATCCGGACAGACCCAAATTGAGAGGTTCGTCACAAAACCCTGATGTTTTCTTCCAAAACAGGGAACGGGCTAATCCTTATTACAACAGGGTACCCGGTGTTGTAAAAGAAGTCTTTGACAAATTTTATGATTTGACCGGTCGCCGGTACGAGATATATCAATATTTCGGTGCCCCTGACGCAGAAAAAATCATTATTATCATGGGATCCGGCATGGGAGCCGCTTTGGAAACCGTTGAAGAATTAAACAAAAGAGGTGAAAAAACAGGTGTCTTGGTCGTTCGTTTGTACCGTCCTTTTTCTGTTAAAGATTTTATCGATGCTATCCCTGAAACGGTCAAAAAAATTGCCGTATTAGACCGTACCAAAGAATCAGGAAGCATCGGTGAACCTTTGTATATGGATACGGTTAACGCATTTGTCGAATCAGATAGAAAAATGCCCACAATCGTAGGGGGACGTTACGGTTTATCCTCCAAAGAATTTAATCCGGCAATGGTTAAAGGTATTTTCGACGAATTGAGTAAAGATAAACCTAAAAACCATTTTACCATCGGTATTGTCGATGATGTAACCTTTACCAGCTTGGATATTGACCATGACTTTAAAATCAAAAATAATCATAAGAGTTTTTTATTCTTCGGATTAGGTTCAGATGGAACAGTATCAGCCAACAAAAACTCTATCAAAATTATCGGGCAAACTACTGACAATTTTGTTCAAGGATACTTTGTTTACGACAGTAAAAAAGCCGGTGCCCGTACCGTATCGCATTTGCGTTTCGGACCGGACCCCATCCAATCAACATATTTAATTGACGAAGCGGATTTTGCCGCCATTCATCAATTTAATTTTATTCAAAAATATAATTTCGTTAAAAACATCAAAAAAGGCGGTACTTTATTATTGAATTCGCCTTTTACAGCTGATGAAATTTGGGATCAGTTACCACAAGAAATTCAAAAGGAAATCATTGACAGGGAATTAAAATTCTATGTAGTCGATGCGTCCCGTGTAGCTTTTGAAGCCAAATTAGGTCGTAGAACCAATACGGTTTTACAAACATGTTTCTTTGCCATTTCCGGTATTTTACCGCAAGACGAAGCAATAGAAAAAATTAAAAACGCTATTGTCAAATCGTACTCCCATAAAGGTGACGCCATTGTTCAGATGAACTTCAACGCCGTTGACAAAGCTTTGGAATATTTGCAAGAAGTCAATTATCCCAAACAAGTTACAAGTGAGCGTCATTTGGAAAGTGTCATGCACGAAGATGCTCCGGAATATGTTTTGAATGTTTTGGGAAAAATATACGGTGGTGAAGGTGATTCATTACCTGTAAGTGCTTTTGAGGCAGACGGTACATTCCCGTTGGGAACGGCCAAATATGAGAAATCCAATATTGCGGATTTTGTACCGGTTTGGGATGATACCGAACTTTGTACGCAATGTAATAAATGTGTGCATATTTGTCCGCATGCCGCTATCCGTTCCAAAATTATCGATGTAGAAGCACTGGCTGATGCCCCGGAAGGTTTTAGAAAAACCAAAATCAAAGGACGTTATGAAGGGGTTGATACATATGTTTTACAAGTAGATCCCGAACATTGTACCGGCTGTACACTTTGTGTAGCGGTATGTCCTGCGGAAAGTAAAACCGAACCCGGATTTAAATCCATCAACATGCATCCGCGTATGGACGTACAACCGGTCGAACAAAAATACTGGGATTACTTTGTAGATTTACCTTGGTATGACCGTAAAAAATTGAAATTAAATACGGTTAAAAACGTTCAATTCTTAGAACCGCTCTTTGAATATTCAGGAGCTTGTCCCGGATGTGGTGAAACACCTTATATCAAAGAAGTAACCCAACTATACGGAGACAGTTCCTTGATAGCCAATGCAACAGGTTGTTCTTCCATTTACGGCGGTAACTTACCCACAACACCTTACACTACCAATGAAAAAGGAATGGGACCGGCTTGGGCAAACTCGCTATTTGAAGATAATGCCGAATACGGTTTGGGGATGCGACTGGCTTTGACCGAAAAACAAAAAACCGCCCGTACTTTGTTAAAACGTTTTGAAAACGTTATCGGTAGCGAATTGGTAGATGCCATATTGAACAATCCCGAAGCTGACGAAGCTCAAAAAGAACAACAGATAGAATACATCAAGCAAGTTCGTGAAGCTATCAAAGATATCGATAGCGAAGATGCCAGACGTTTGATGGTCTTAGCCGATGATTTGCGCAAGAAATATATTTGGATTATCGGTGGTGACGGTTGGGCTTACGATATCGGTTACGGCGGATTGGACCACGCTATTGCCAGCGGTGAAAACATCAATATTTTGGTTTTGGATACCGAAGTTTATTCCAATACAGGTGGTCAAGCTTCCAAAGCAACGCCTTTGGCAGCCAGTGCCAAATTCCAAGTTGCCGGTAAATCCATACCTAAAAAAGATATTGCCTTGCAAGCAGTAGCTTACGGTAATGTCTATGTGGCACAGATTGCCAGTGGCGCCAAAGATCAACAATCTTTAAAAGCCATTAAAGAAGCTGCCGAATATGATGGTCCTTCCATTATCATTGCGTATTCTCATTGTATTGAGCACGGTTATGACATGGGTGATGGGGCTACGCATCAAGATTTGGCAGTAAAATCAGGTTACTGGCCTTTGTTCAGATACGACCCGCGTAAACCGGCCGGAAAACGTTTCCAATTGGACAGTAAAGAACCTTCAATTCCCGTTAGTGAATTTATTGACAAAGAAGCCCGCTTTGCAAGAGTTAAAAAAGCTAATCCCGAACGGGCTAAAATGTTGGAAGATATGTTGCAGGAAGAAATCAACAGCCGTTGGGAACGCTTGGAATTGTTGTCAAAATTGTAATACAACAAAAAAGATAGAAAAAAAGCCCGTATATTTGCGGGCTTTTTTTTATTTTTGCTTTTGCATTAGCCCGAATGGCGGAACCGGTAGACGCGCATGATTCAGGGTCATGTGTCCGCAAGGACGTGCAGGTTCGAATCCTGTTTCGGGCACTATTTTAAAAGCCAAATAATTCTTCATAATTTATTTGGCGTTTTTCCCAATTCATAAGCAATTACCAACCGCACCATTTCATTATAGGAACGGATACCGGATTGTTGGTTATTTAATTTTAAATAAGAATCGTAAGTGGTGGAAAAATCCACGGGAAAACGGTATTTTTGATGAAAAATCCGGGCTTCGTTAAAATTTTTGAGAACACCTTTGTGCAATTTTTTGAGATATGACCGGTAAACATCCTTATCATACCGGCGTAATTCGACTAAAAAATAATACAAAGCATTGATATTGCCCGAATAGTTAAAATATAAATCAGGATGGTGTGTTGCCGCCAAATATCCTAAAAAATTCGCTTCATCCTCCGGTGTAAAACCCAGCTGATGTGCCACTTCATGTGATGCAATATCCGGTAAAAATACTTTGGGATACAACTTGTTTACTTGTGCTTCACCGGTAAAGGGATTGAGATAGCCGCTGACACTCATATACGAAATTTGCTTGCTAAACAAAGAAGTTTTGATACAAGGGACGTGATATTTTACATTAATATAGTTCTCAATTTCACGGTAACCGGCAGGTGTTTTTCTCAAAATATTCTCAATACTATAAGGTATTTGGACGGATAAGGTATCATTGCCGGCAAGATACAATTGCAAAGTGTTGGTTCTCTCAATTAAACTTTCAGTCACTTCAAGAAGCTCTTCCGCCGTATATTGTACGGTTGACAAGTTTAATGATTTGGCCAGTGGTTCTCTAAAATAATTAAAGCCCCAAGACAGGTAAAAAATCCAAACGGTTTTAAGCAAAAAAGTTGAAATTTTAAGCAATTGCCGTTTCGGATGCCGGATTTGAATAATCAATTGCAAAATTTGATACAAGAAATAAGCGATTCCCCAAAAATACACTAAATCGCCAATTGAAAAAGGAAACCGAACGGCAATCCAACGATTGATAACCGCAATCACCGGATACAAGTTACGGGCATAAAGTATCTCAATAAAGTGTGGTAACGCTCCTAATATTTTGATAATCAAGATAGTTAGAGTCCAAAAAACAAGATGTTTATGGAATTTGTTGATATTCTTAAAGTCAATTTTTTTCATTTCCTCAATTCATCAATTCATCAAAAATAATTAAGATTTCTCGCCACTTTTACTCCTTGTCTCGTAAAAGTTCTGTCGGAACAAACTCATTTCCACATTTCATCAATTCCTCAGTTCATCAACCCGGTCACTTCGATACATCCCGTCACTTCTCCGTCGTGACGGGACACTCAGTGACCTACTTAACAGTCCCTCAACTCATCAACTTATCAATTCATCAATTAATAAAAAACAATGTGAACCGTTTGATTTTTTCGTAACCCCAGTAAAGTATTAGCGCCGCCACTCAATTGATTACTTTGATAAATAAAAATTTCCAAATATCCGAAACTGTTAAAATGTGCAAACATCTGCCCGGCTACCATGACAGCATCGTTTCCGGTTAAAGCATCGTGATAATGATTAACAAGACTTTTTATCTCATTATGTCCGAATTTAATAGTAAAATTCCGGCCATTCCGCCATCTTTCGAATAGATCCTTTTTCAGATTGAAAACGGCATTTCCATAATGGTCATTGTAAATTACCTGTGGCACTATCAATAACACTTCGCCAGTTTGTTCGTGATACTTAACGAAAGGTTTCGAGAGTAAAATTTTTTTTAAGGCCGATGTCTTTTGTCCTATTTCATCAGGATGTTTACCTGTGACCAACTGCCTTGCTGCCAAAATATGAGCTAACATAAAAGCCGGTTGGTTACTTGTCTGCAAATAATAATAACTGGCCTCTTTGTTTGCCAAGGCCGTTGTAATAACGCCATTATCGTTTCCCAAATAATATTGACCGCTTGCCGCAACCAAAACCGCCGGTTGTGTTTCGTGGGATTCACTGTCAAACCCAACAAAATGAATAGTATTTTCAGGAAAATCCAACAAACTGTTTTCAACAACATAAACAGCCTCTTGCGGGTCAAAAGGTGTCAAATCATGCGATATATCCACAATTTGAGCATCAGGTATGGATTGCAAAATCCGGCTCTTCAAATAGCCCAAATCAGGATCTTTGTAACCGAAATCGGTAGTAAGCGTAATTAATGGCATAAATCGGCGGTTTTTGGCGTTAATTTTGTATTTTTGAAAATAAAACGTATATAAAAATATAACTTATTAAAAAACAAAGATACAAAATATGACAGAACGTTTATTGGAAATCAACGGCATCGACCCTATTATATTAAGCGGTGTTAAAAACGAAAACATCAATTTTTTAAAAGAACATTTTCCAAAAATCAAAATCGTTTTCAGAGGTAATCAAATCAAAATTTTCGGAGAACCGGAGATTTTGGACGAATTTGAACAAAAATTGGATTTGATTTTGAGTCATATTCAAAGATTTAATAAGCTTGACAAAGAGAGTATCGAACAAATATTGGTGACTAATCATCATGAATACCTTGATTTTGTTGATAATGATGACGTTATCGTCCACGGTGTCGGTGGGCAATTGATTAAACCGCAAACCCCCAATCAACGAAAAATCGTTGTGTCTGCCCGTAAAAACGATATGATTTTTTTAGTTGGTCCAGCCGGGACTGGAAAAACTTTTGTCAGTGTAGCTTTGGCGGTTCGAGCCTTGAAAAACAAAGAAGTTAAACGCATTATTTTGACCCGTCCAGCGGTTGAAGCCGGTGAAAATCTCGGTTTCTTACCCGGCGACTTGAAAGAAAAACTCGACCCGTACTTGCAACCCTTATACGATGCCCTGCGGAGTATGATTCCTTTCGAACGCTTGGAAAGTCATCTCGAAAAAGGTATCATTCAGATTGCCCCGCTTGCTTTTATGCGCGGTCGTACGCTTGACAATGCTTTTGTCATTTTGGACGAAGCCCAAAATACCACTCACAATCAAATGAAAATGTTTTTAACCCGGATGGGTAAAAATGCCAAATTTATCATCACCGGTGACCCGGGGCAAATAGACCTGCCCCGCAAACAAGTATCTGGACTTAAAGAGGCATTGGGAATTTTAAAAAATATCAAAGGTATCGATGTCATCCACTTGTCCGAACGCGACGTCGTGCGCCACCGGTTGGTCAAAAAAATTATCGATGCTTACAAGACTTTGGATTAATATCTTATATAATGTTGATTATAAATTATTTCGAATTTGTTTTTTTGTTTGAAGTATTGAATGTGAAAAACGGAAGTCCCTTTGTAAAGAAAATCCCAAAAACTTATCATAAGCCCTTTGCTATGTAAAAATTTTTTTATTTTCTTATCAAATGAGATATTCGTGTATTTGTGGCGATTTGTAAAAAAAGAAATATTATTTAGCTGTAAAAATGATAAAAATATAACCTATAATTGTAAAATATTTAAACAAAAAAAATGAAAATCAAAATCTTTTCTCTAACTTTTCTCGGCATAATATTGTTTATGGGATGTTCATCAACAACAACTGTTCCGAAGGAAAAAGCACAATATCAAACCGGCTCTATTACACAAAATCAATCCAAACCTAATATCTTGATTATTTACGTAGATGATTTGGGGTATCACGATTTGAGTTTGACCGGTTCCAAATTATATGATACCCCCAATATCGATAAATTAGCCAATGAATCGGTACAATTTACCAATGCTTATGCCGGATATCCACGTTGTGTGCCGTCCCGTTACAGTATGTTTACGAGTACCTATCCTGTCAATGAAAACAAAGGGGATGTCAATAATATTCCGGTTAGTAAAAATATCATTAAGCAATTTAATAAAGCAGGATATAACACATATTATGTAGGAAAATGGCACTTGTGCCGGCGCGGTACAACTCCTAAAGCATTCGGATTTACAGATACTTACGCCGCAGGTGCAGCGGGAGGTGTTGCATCCCGTTTTTACCCGTTTAATGTGGACAAAAAAGGAAATCCGGGTAAATATACCGTTCCGGACATCAAAGAAAACAGTAAACCCGGAAATTATGCCGCTGACAAATTAACCGAAGCAACCATTAATTTTATCAAAAACAATCCGGAAGATAAACCTTTTTTGGCCGTTTTGGCATTCTATGCCGTTCATACCCCCATCGAAGCCAAAGAAAAAGATATGGAGCGAAATAAAGCCGAATTGAAAAATATTGACTTTGGCAATATGCCGGAATATATCATTAAAGACGGGGTAACCAAGATGCGGCAAGATAATACCGCTTATGCCGGTATGGTTGAAAATGTTGATGAAAATGTCGCCAAACTATTAAAAACCTTAAAAGATGAAGGCATTGCCGATAATACCATCATTGTATTTTCATCTGATCACGGCGGTTTGTCAAACCGTGGGATTAACAGTTATCGTGAACTGGCAACGTCTAATTTTCCGTTACGTGCCGGTAAAGGACACGTCTATGAAGGTGGTATCAAAGTGCCTTTGTTTGTAAAATGGGGCAACCATTTCAAACCAAGAGTAGATGATAAATCCATAATTTTGCAAATGGACATATTGCCCACACTTTTGGATTTGGCAACCGGTAAACAAGTTAAAGGAATTGATGGCAAGTCTTATAAAAAAGTATTGACCGGTCAAGAAACTTGGGAAAACAGAACCGTTTTTTGGAGCAAACGCAAAGAAAGACCCAACCGTACCGGTGACCATAAAGCATATGTAGTCCGTTCGGGTGATTATAAACTCATTGACTTTTTTGATGATAACGAAATAGAATTGTACAACCTGAAAAAAGATCCGGGAGAAAATAATAATTTGATTGACCAAATGCCCGGAAAAAAAGCCGAATTACAAGCTTTACTCAACCAATGGAAAAAAAAATACTTAGTGCCAGAAAAATTATATACCAGTAAAAAGAAAAAGCATAAAAAATAGTAAACACAAAAAATACGGTTTTTAAATAAACCTTAACCGGCTGTTTTTCAAAAGGGCGAATATAAATAATTATTATTAATTAAAACAATGAACAAAATCCTCTTACTGCTTGCTATTTTTTGGTTGGCATCTTGCAAATCTACACAAGATAAAACCGGAGAGCCGGGACGTCCCAATATTGTTATTTTATTCGTTGACGATTTGGGCTATCACGATCTGAGTTGTAAGGGATCACGAATTTATCAAACGCCAAACATCGATAATTTTGCCAATCAAGCCGTTGATTTTACCAACGCCTATGCCAATTATCCGCGTTGCGTCCCGTCGCGTTTTGCACTGCTAACGGCAAGCTATCCTATCCAAAACGGCTATGTCCCCGATGACGGTTTTGCCATATCAACAATTCCCGATAAAAAAAATGTCGTAAAAGCTATAGAACAAGCCGGCTATCAAACCGCCTACTTCGGAAAATTTCATCTGGGCGATAAAAACACTATACACCGGTTGGGTTTTCAAACAACATTAGGGGCCGGTCATGTCGGTTCGCCAATCAGTTATTTTCAACCTTTCAACATGCCTAAAAGAAAAAATGCCAAGGTCAAAAAAAAACCCATTCCCGATTTGGATAATTTGTCAAAAAAAGGCGATTACCTGACTGATATTCTGACGAATCAAGTCATAAAATACATCAAAAACAGAAATCCGGAAAAACCTTTTATGGTAATGTTGGCTTTTTATGCCGTACACCAACCTTTGGAAGCCAAAAAAGACTTGATAGAAAAAAACAAAAAAGAAATAGCCAATTTTGATTTTGGCAATCAACCGGAATATATCAAGGAAGGCGCCGGACGCACCAAAATACGTCAAGACAATCCGGTTTATGCCGCCATGGTTGAAAACATGGACACTAATATTGGTAAAGTCTTACAAACGTTGAAAGAGTTGGATTTGGAAAAAAATACCATTGTTATCATTACGTCCGACCATGGCGGCTTATCCAATGACGGGTTCAAAAGGCGAAACTTGGCAACCTCCAATTATCCGCTGCGTGCCGGTAAAGGCTGGCTCTACGAAGGCGGCGTACGTGTCCCTTTGTTTATCAAATGGCCCCATCATTTCAAACCGCATATTGACAGTACTTCCGTCATCATGTTAATGGATATTTTTCCTACTTTACTCGATATAACACAACACAGCACCAAACCGGTAGATGGCAAAAGTTTTTTACCGGTCTTGCAACAAAAAGAAAATTGGACAAACCGCACCGTTTATTGGCACGAGCCGCATGCACGACCCCGTAATACAGGAGAAAGTAAAGCATCGGCTATCAGAATGGGAGATTACAAATTAATTGACTTTTACAAACAAGAAAAAGTGGAATTGTATAACATTAAAAAAGATATTTCGGAACAGCACGATTTATCAGACGAGATGCCGGAAAAAAAAGCACAATTATTACAACAATTACGTAAATGGAAAAAAGAGAATAATTTAATTGAGCGGTAAAATTCTTGAAAATATAATTTTATGAAACCGACATGATTAAAAAAATTATTAAACACACAAAGCCTGTCCCGGCCGATGTCTGGAGAAATGATTATTTTAATCATCAAAGGTTACATCTGACATTGATGTTAAAATTAAAAAATAAACAGATGAAAAAATTAATACTTAGTACCATTATTTTATTGATGCTTTTAACCCAAAGTGCTTGTTCCGTACAAAAATCAATTGCTGCCAACGACAGACGAATAAATTACTATGGTAGCCGGTTTGTCAAGTATCAAAACGGTGAATTAATACTACACCGGCATTCTGACAAAGTCTATCAAGCTACAACACGCGACAACCTTTTTAATCCGTTAAAAGCCCGTTCGGGAAGCGGTATCAAACTGGAATTTAAAACGGCAAGTCCACATATCAAATTACGTTTCAAAATTGCAAAAGGCTGGCACAAAAATCCGGTTTTTAGTGTTTTTCAAAATGGTAATTTTCAAAAAAATTATTCTTTTGTTTACGGTGATGATAAAATCATTACACTTGATTTACAATCAGAAACACCCGGCGAGCCAGTAGTTTATACAATTACCTATCCTATACGTACCGATGTGCATTTTTTAGGAATGACCTTGGATGAAAAATACAAACTTTTGAAACCCGATAAGAAAAAACAACCTGTTTATGTGGCGTTTGGCAATTCCATCACACATGGTACAGGACAGCAAACCACCCCGCAAACATATGCCTATCAGCTTGCAGAAAAAACGAATTGGGAACTTTATAATCTGGCAGTTGGAGGTAGTAAAACATCGCCCGTTATGGCTGAAATGATACGGGATGATTTTGATAGAATAGATTATATGACAATACTTACCGGCTTTAACGACTACAATGGCGCCGGTGTTGACACCTTGACTTTTGCCAACAGGTATCGTCAAGTTTTATCCACCATAAGAGAAACGCATCCTGACACAAAGATTTACATAATTAATTTGACCACAACCAAAATCAAGTATTCTAAAACATCCGGTATCCCGATAGAAGATTTTAGAAAAGTAATCAGAAATATCGTCAAAATAAGACAAGCAAAAGGTGATAAAAATATTTTTCTGATTGAAGGGAAAAAACTAACATCGGAAGCCGACTTAAACGACAACGTACATTTGTCAGTTGAAGGTTCTAGAAAATTTGCAGAAAAATTATATCATCAAATAAATTCATTATGAAACAAACGACTTTTATTACATTACTTCTATTGTTCAGCCTAAACACAAAGGCTCAGCAAACAAAGAACATATTGTTTATTGGGAACAGCATTACTTATTATAACAATCTACCGGTTACATTTGAAAACATTGCCAATTCCAAAGGCGACCCGACTTCTGTTACAATGTATGCACCCGGTGGTCACGGTTTTGCCGACCATGTCAACGACCAGAATGTTTATGCCAAATTCAAAGAAAAAGTCTGGGATTTTGTCGTCTTACAACCCGGTTCCGGTGAATCATTCGGCTCAACACAGCCCATATCCGCCACCTTAACCAGAGCCTTACAGCTCAAAGATTCCATTTTAAAATACAGTCCTTGTGCCAAAATTTTATTTTATGAAATTTCTAATGGCGTTACCGGTAGTGCCGCCTCCGATCTGGCAAATTATAACAATACGATGGATGTGGTCAGAAGTAATTTTGAATATTGGGCAGACAATACCCAATTATATTTTGCTCCGGTTGGCGAAGCTTTTAGAGAAAAATGGAATGCCGACCAAACCGATATGCTTTGGATAAGTACCTATAATATTCATCCCAATGCCAAAGGTTCCTATTTGGCTGCTTGTGTTTTTTACGCAAGTATTTACCAAAAACCATCCTACGGCACTACGGTAACCGGCCCGTTAAACCAGGCCGAAGCAACTGCATTGCAACAAATAGCCGATGAAAAAGTTTTACTCCATAAACCGGATTGGCGGATAAATGTTTACAATCTTTATACGGATTTTGATTACAATATTAATGGATTAGAAGTCAATTTTACTAATTTGTCTGCCAATGCAGATAGCTTTCTTTGGGATTTCGGAGACGGCCATACTTCAACTGATACCAATCCCGTACATCAGTATGCCACTACCGGTACTTATCAAGTGAGCTTGACCGCAACCAAAGGCGATTGTGTCGAAACAGTGACTGAAAATGTCTCTCCCGGAAGTTCCGGCATTTCAGATCATTCGAATATTCGTCTTAACTTATACCCCGTTCCCGCAGATAAAATTATAAAAATTGCAATAAATCAGCCCGGCAAATACAACTATCAAATACTGGATATCACAGGCAAAATTTTAAAGACAGTAAGTGAGAACCTGATTGATGTCAGCGACTTGACCGGTGATATTTATTTGATTAAAATAACCAATAAAAACACTGGAATAAGCCTTATCAAACTTTGGTTAAAGAAATAATAATAAAACCCGGCTGGTCCGTTAGACCTACCTGTTCAAAGAAATAAGAATCTGGCTGGTCTTAAAAAAAATACTAACTTTGAACATTGACAAAAATATTGAGAATTGATGTTAGGTTTAAAAGCACAAACACCGGAAGCTTGGGCACACATAGTCGTTCAAGATTTGGAAACATTTCTGACCGACCATGCATACAACGAAATAAAAGCTGCACAATCTGCGATGGCGGTTATCAATCATCGTCCTAACGAAGTGGAATTTGTTAATACCATGTCAGCCTTAGCAATTGAAGAGATGCAACATTTTGAGATGGTGTATGAGCGAATACAACAATTAAATCTGAAATTGGGACAAGAATCTCAAAATACTTATGCCATGCAACTGCGTAAATTTTTTCCACGCACCAAAGACCGGGAAGAAAAATTTTTGCAAAAACTGATGTTATCGTCATTGATGGAAGCCCGCAGTTGCGAACGTTTCAGTATCCTCATACCAGTCATTAAGAAATCTTATCCGGAATTAGCCGGTTTTTACGAAGACTTATTCGTCAGTGAAGCCCGTCATTACAGGATTTTTCTGGAATATGCCCGTAAATTCGGTGGTAGAGAACGGATTGATACCATTTGGGAGCAACTGCTTTCTTATGAAGCGGAACTCATAAACAGCTTGGGCAAAAATGCATTGGTTCATGGTTGACAAACCCTTAAATATCACTTTATTCGGCGGCGGTAACGTAGCGACGCATTTGGCTAAAAATTTTTTAAATTTACCCGGTTACCGCTTACAACAAATCTATAACAGACATTTATCATCTATAAAAATTTTTGAAAATCGAACCGGAATCATCGATGATTTATCCAAACTCAAACCGGCTGATTTGTTTATATTGGCACTTAAAGATGATATTATTGTCCCGTTTTCAAAAAAACTCAAAGATTTCGATGTCTTAACCGTGCATACTTCCGGGAGTATTCCTATGGCTGCTTTACAAACCCGGCGAAAAGGTGTTTTTTATCCGTTTCAAACTTTTTCAAAAGATAAATCTACGCTTGATTTTTCAAATATTCCCATTTTAATTGAAGCGGAAAATAAACGGGATTTGGATTTGTTGAAAAATTTGGCAAAATCTCTCTCAAAAAAAGTGGAAGTCGTAAATTCCGACCAACGTAAAGCCATTCATATTGCCGGTGTTTTTGCCGCCAATTTTGTCAATTATATGTATCGGCAAGCAGCAGAGATTTTACAAGAAAACGATTTGTCTTTCGATTTAATCAAACCGTTGATTCTGGAAGTCGCACAAAAAGTACAAACACTGTCGCCTGAACAAGCTCAAACCGGACCGGCTAATCGTGGCGACATAGAAACTATTAATCGTCATTTGGAATTTTTAAAACAAAGCCCGAAATATGACTTGTACAAATATTTATCGGAATTGATTATAAACGACACCAACATATAATTGTCTACTACAATCATATCATCCCTTCTGATCAAAATAAATCCAAATTCTTGAATCAATAAAGACGTAAAAGCAAACAAAAGAATGTAGGATTTGAAATGATTGTTTCACTTGCTACAAAAACTGTCATCTCCGGGTTACTGAACTTACCGCAGATAACTTTCACAACTTATTCGTCTTTTTTTCCCCAAACAGAAAAATGAACATATCGTTTAGGATGCTCACGTAAATCTTTTAGTAACAATTCCAACTCTTTGGAACTGCGTTCCAGATTATCATACAGTTTTTTATCGTTCATCAACTTAGCCATTGTTCCTTGTCCGTTATTGAGTTTATTCAAAGTCTCATTGAGGGTTATAACGGTTTTATTAAGCCGGTTGACGGTATTTTGTAAATTGAGTTGTTGGAGTGAATCACTCAATTGTGCAAAATTTCCGGTCATTTTATCGATATTGTTCAAAGACCGTTTCAAATGCTCTTGATTTTGTACCATAAACGTGTTGAGTTTGGCCATAGTATATTTCAATTGTTGCATTACCACGGCCATATCTTCCATACTTGACGACAGTGCTTTTTGAGTTTTAGGATTTAACACATTATTGATACCCCACATCAAAGTATCGGTTGCCGTCAAGATACGCTCCAATTTATTTTGAAGCGGTGTAATTTTGTCATTGACCAAATCAAACATGCCGGGCATTTTCATTACAGCCAAAGTATCTCCATCCTGAGCCATAGCACTTTCTCTGCCGGGAATAATAGCCACACTTTTCCCCCCCATAATATTCCCGCCATAAATTTTCACTTTACTGTCTTTGGCAAAGTGATAACGGCTGTCAATATTTAAAACCAGCATTGTTTTTTCTATGCCATTGTAAAACTTTAATTTTTCGACAGTTCCTATCTGAATCCCTTTTAATGTAACAGGAGTGGATTGTACCACACCTTCCACATTATCCAAAATAGTATAATAGGTATCATAAGATTTAAAAATATCTTTCCCTTTCAGGTAATTAAATCCCCAAATAAACAAAAGTAATGCGGTTATGACTATTATACCGGTTTTATGTTCTCTTTTAATTTTCATCTGATAATTTTTCTATTGCAAATTTAATGATAATTTTATTTGAACAAACAAGGCAAAAAAAGGATTTGTTGATCTTTACGGAATATTTCCAAGAGAAGCCACCTACCACATTGCTACTGATTACCTTGCAAAACCTGTGATAAAGGCACCCGCTTCCCATTCACATAAGCCACAATAAAAGCTTGACTATAAGATTTGTATCTGGCTTCCCCTTTTATTTCCAAAATTTTTTCAAAATTTGAAGTATGACCGGCAAAATATTTGTACAAACCGTCTTCTTCAACCATAGATAAGTCTTTCAAACCACGGAAATTTTCAGGAGTTAAAGGTATTTTCTTGGAAGAGGCCATCAATTGCACCTTAAAAATCACATTTTTATAGCTGGCATCATTAGTATTATGATATATATTGTTTTTTAAACGGTTTTTTTTTGCAACCGTTTGCTTTGTTGCATTACCGGCCGCATTATTTTCCAGGTCATGTTTCTTGTTATCCTCATGATTTACAGCCGTTTGGTTCGTTTTACCGTTTTGACTGACGTCAGAGGATTTATCATTTAATCCGGGCGTATTGGAACGGATATATTCTTTGTATTTGATAATAGCGGCAACAATGGAATTGGCTATTTTTTCCTGACCCGCTTTCGAATGTAAAAATTTTTCTTCTTTGGGATTGGTCAAAAATCCTATTTCTGTCAAAACACTCGGCATATAAGTCAATCTCAATACGGCAAAACCGGCTTGTTGGACACTCCTGTCTTTGGTATTTTTTATATGTTTTTTATATTCTTGTTGAATCAGTGAGGCCAACATAATACTTTGGTCCAAAAATTCCTCTTGCATCAAAGTCAACCCGATAAAGGTTTCGGGATGTTTAGGGTCAAAACCTTTATAATGCAATTTATTATCCGCCTCCAACTCGATAACCGCATTCTCACGTTTGGCTACTTCCAAATTATCCTTATTACGATGGACTCCCAAAACAAAAGTTTCACTACCGGTAGCTTTTGTATTTTTATTAGCATTACAATGTATGGAAATAAAGACATCGGCTTTATTTTTATTAGCTATTTCAGCCCGTTGATACAGTTCTAGAAACACATCTTTATCCCTTGTTAAAATAGGCGTGATATCTTTATAAGCCTTCAATTTTTTGGCAACCAATTTGGCAACAGTCAAAGTCACGTCTTTTTCACTTTTTCGCATTTTACCCGTGCCGCGTGTTCCCGTATCTTTACCGCCATGGCCGGCATCGATAACAACCTTAAATTTTCTTTCCTGCGAAAAAAGTTTTCCGGCAGGATTTAGCACGATTATTGCTATAAAAATTAAAATAAATATATTTTTAAGGTTGTTTAACATAGTTTTGATACTTTTTTATCATCATATCTAAATCAAAAGATTTATTTTTGCCCTTAACAAATCATTATCAAATATGACAGTTTACAAAAATAACATAAGCAAATTGTTTACCAAAACATATCCAAAATTATTTTTGTTGCTGTTTTTTTTATTTATTAACAACATCTGTGCCCAACTAGACAACAAAGTAAGAAAAATTACCAACATTAAAAAAAATATTAAAACTTCCACTTTGGTTAAACCCGAAGATTCACTTATTAAACCCAAAGACAGTTCAAATATAAAAAAAGACACCTTAATTGACAGCACATTAAAGGATCAATTGTACCACTACGCAGAAGATTACACCGAAATCAATCAAAAAAAGAAATATATCAAGCTATACAATAAAGCCCACGTTAAGTATCAGGATATCGATTTAACTGCCGGCATCATTTACATAGATTATGCTAAAAACGAAGTATATGCAGGACGTATTCCGGATTCATTGGGAAGACCGAGTCAGCGTCCCGTATTTAAACAAGGAGAAACCCAGACGGAAAATGACAGTATCCGTTTCAATTTCAAGACAAAAAAAGCTTTGGTATGGAACACATATACCAAAGAAGGCGAATTCAGTATGATCAGTGATGTAACAAAAAAATATAACGACAGTATTATTTTTGTTAAAAACGTCAAATTTACCACATCCACCGACAAAGAACATCCCGAATATTATTTTCTGGCCAAAAAAGGAAAAATCGTTCCCGGTAAAAAAATTGTTATCGGCACTACAATCATGTGGATTGAAGATGTGGCTACCCCATTGATGATACCTTTCGGTTTTTTTCCGCTTACCGAGACCCGGACATCCGGATTTTTAATGCCCAATTTTGCCGATACCCGTTTCGGATATGCCCTCACGGGCGGCGGATTTTATTGGGCTATCAATCCTTATATAGACTTATCTGCAACCGGTGATATTTACACCAACGGCTCTTACGGATTCCAATTAAGCTCCCGTTATGTCAAAAGATATAGATTTTCAGGGGATTTAAGATTCAAATATAACAATATCATTCAATCCGAACTACCCGAATTTGTCCAAAGTACCGAATGGCGGATTAATTGGACCCACAGAAACGATAACAAAAGCAGTCCTCTGAGTAGTTTTACCGCCAACGTCGATTTGGGAAGTAGCAAGTATTACCGCGATTCCTATAATTATAATGATATTTTAAATACCAATAACCGTTTGAGCAATGAATTCGGTTCATCCATATCGTATCAACAACGTTTTGCAAACCTGCCTTTGAGCTTTTCGGTAAATCTTAACCACAATCAAAACGTCAGTAGCGGAAAAATCACGATGACTTTACCGCATTTCAATTTAAACGTCAGCCGGATATATCCTTTTGCCAAAAACGGTCTGAAAAAAAATGCCATTCAACGTATAAATTTCACCTATCGATTGGACGCCCAACAAAGAATAAATACCGTTGACAGCCTGTTTTTCAAATCACAAATGTGGCACGATGCCGACTTGGGCGCCATGCATTCCATACCTATCAGCACCAACATGAAATTGTTTAAATATTTTAACTTGCAACCGCAGCTCACTTATAAAGAAGTTTGGTTGCGGCAAAGTATTATCAAACAATGGGATCCCACAGCCAACAACGGTGACGGTGGCGAACAAATCATCAAACAAAAAGGCCCTGTCTCTTACAGGGATATTAATGCTTCTTTAAACCTATCTACAACCCTTTACGGCACATATCTGTTTGGTGATAAACATTTGTTGCAAGGCATCCGTCATACGATGAAATTCGGACTTAGTGCCGGTTACCATCCCGTCAACCTCAATTATATCAAACACTATTTTAATCCGGTTGACAATCAATACGTCGATTATACGATTTTTGATAACGGACTGTACGGTAAACCCAATGTCAATGAAAGCAAATCGATGATTTTAAATTTATCCAATGATTTTGAAGTCAAAATTAAAACCAAAGACGGAAAATCAAAAAAAATCCGTTTTTTAACCGCTTCCACCGGATATAATTTTTTGGCAGACTCGTTAAAAATAGCCAAAATAAATTTGCACTCAACTGCAACTATCACACAAGGTTTCAGTATCAATATGAGCGCCTTATATGATTTTTATGCCCTGGATGATGCCGGTAAAAATATTGACCGTTTTGCATGGCAAAAAGGACAAGGTCCCGGACGTATTCAAAATTTTAGTATATCAACAGGATATAATTTCAACAATAAAACTTTTACAAAAACAACCGAAAAACAAGACAATAATAAAAACAAAGAAAAAACGGCCGATTTATACATTAACGACGTAAAATGGTCGTTACGCATCAATTATTCTTTCAACTATCAAAACAAAGCTTATCATCCCGGCAATCTTTTCTTTAACCAAATCGGAACACATGTTGTAAATTTTAATGGAACAATCAATTTCTCCCCTTCTTGGGAAATCACATACAGAAGCGGCTACGACTTGGTAAAAAATGACTTCTCTTTTACCGACTTTACTTTTCGCAGAGACTTAAAAAGTTGGCAAATGTCATTGACTTGGAATCCTATTGAACCTTCATACTGGTACTTTAATATCAGTATAAAATCTTCCGTTTTACAAGGTTTGAAATATGATAAAAGGAAAGAACCTTTCCAAAAATTCTTTTAATATGGAAGATAGTTTGCCCTAAATTATTATTTTTGTCTCTTAATTATAAGAGATTCTCAATATAAATAAAAACAACTTTTATGAAAACAAAATTATTTCTTTTGGTATGGCTTATCAGCTTTTCAATATTTTCACAGGAAACTTTATGGCTTCCTGCAAATATCATTAACATTGATAAAACCGTAATACCTTCCGAACGGGTACCATCCGGATACATTTCTTATGAAATAGATTTGCCTGCTATTGCAAACCGGTTATTTACAGCACCGTTAATCACGGATAATACGGCTTCAAATACCGTTTTGTCCATTCCTAACGAAAACGGAAATTTTGATAACTATAATATTTACAAGTCCCCTACCCTCCCGGAAAGACTGAAAAATATCAATCATATTTATACCTATCGCGGTTACAATAATACGGGCGCTATCGCTTCAATTGTTATCAGTCCGTTGGGATTGCGTATTGAAATTTCCAGACCCGGGAAACCGAATTTAATTATTGAACCGGCTACCAAAGATTTGCAATACAATATTGTTTATTCAAAAGATCGTTTACGTCCAATAGAATTTCAATGTTTTACAGACAGCGAACCGGTAACCGGCGATTTAAATTTAACGGATATGCAGATTGACGACGGTATTTTGAGAACTTACCGTTTTGCCGTCGGCACAACCGGAGAATACTCTCAATTTCACGTTAACCGGGCTATCAATATGGGCATCATCCCTTCAAACGCAACCGACGCACAAAAAAAGACCGTAGTTTTGGCTGCTGTAACCGAAACCATTGACCGGATAAATTCTGTTTACGAAAGAGATTTGGGTGTCACTTTGGAATTGGTGACTAACGAAACGGATGTAATTTTTTTAGACCCTAATACGGACCCTTATGATAATTCGGATATTATGTCCATGTTGTCTAACAATACCACAGTTTTAAACAACTACATCGGCGCTTCCAATTACGATGGTGGTCATTTGTTTTCAACCTATGCCGGCGGCGGTATTTCCGGTTTGGGCGTTATATGTAGTTCAGTCAAAGGCCGTTCGGTTACAGGTTCAACAAGCCCGCGAACAGATACTTATGATATCGATTATGTGGCCCATGAAATCGGTCACGAATTCGGTTGTAACCATACCTTTGCCAATTCATGTTATAATAATATAAACCGTAATACGGCAGTAGAACCCGGCAGTGGTAGTACTATCATGGCTTATGCCGGTGTATGTAATCCAAATATTAAACTCCACAGTGACGATTATTTCAATGTCATAAGTATTATCGAAGCCGGTAATTTTATTTCAACATACGCCACCTGCTCCATCAATACCAATATCGGTAACCACACTCCAGTTATCAATACGGTTAATTACGGCAGTGTTTATATTCCCAAATCAACGCCGTTTGTACTCACAGCTACTGCCACGGATCAAGATACCGGCGATGCCCTGACCTATTGTTGGGAACAAGTTGACAACGTTCCGAATAACGCACCGAGCTCATGGGTTCCCAATCCTACTTATACAAGCGGACCGGCATTCAGATCCTACGATCCGACAACCAATCACAACCGGTATTTCCCAACAATGATCAATATTTTAAACAACACTTACGGAAACACTTGGGAAAAATTACCTTCGGTAAACCGCACTTTGACATTTGCCATTACGGTTAGAGACAATCATCCCGGTGGCGGTCAAACACCGTATGATTATTTACAATTTTCAGTCGACCAAAACAGCGGACCTTTTAGAATTACCAATTTAAATAGTGGCGAAACCTGGCAAGCCAACCAAAGTAAAACCATTACATGGGATGTTGCGGGGACAGATAGCGGTTTGGTAAATTGTTCATCCGTTGACATTTTATTCTCATTTGACAATGGCGTTACATTTCCGGTAACCGTAGCCAGTAATATACCCAATAACGGATCAGCTACATTTAATGTGCCGGACTATCAAAATACCAACTTGGGTCGAATAATGGTCAAAGCTCATAACAACTATTTCTTTGATATGGCAAAAGGTAGATTTACTATCCAAGGCGCCGGCAGTACTGCTGAAAACAATTTACAAAACCTTAAAATTTTTCCGAATCCCGCCTCACAAAATATTTTTGTCAGTTTCAATACTCTTAATTCCCCGAATAAAACCATTATAAAAATTTATGATGTCAGCGGTAGAGAAGTATTTCACAAAAATTTTGAAACAAGCTTACCGTTTAATAAGAAAATATATGTCGGCCATCTCAAACGCGGTGTATATTTTATAGAGATAAATAACGGTAAACAAAATGGAACGCAAAAGATTATATTGAATTAACGAAAAATATAAAATGGTAGAGGCTTAAAATGACACTTGTAAGAGACACAAAATTTTGTGTCTCTTACAATTATCATACAATCCGCATGTGGACGCTACAAATTAAAAAAAACTGAAATATTTTTTAATTCATTTGTCCAAAAAAAATAACACAATTAGTTGATTTTCAATAGTATAATTAATATCGATTTCTAATTTATAATGTCTAAAGTCAAACCCAAAAAACATCTCGGGCAACATTTTTTAACCGACAAAAATATCGCCCGTAAAATAGCCCGCTCCTTACAACTCGATACTTATGATACCGTTTTGGAAATAGGACCGGGCATGGGCATATTGACAGAATTCTTGAGGCAAAAACCAGACAAAGAACTGTATGTTGTTGAAATCGATGATGAATCTGTTGTATTCTTAAAAAATAATTTTCCTTCACTGAAAGATAACATCATTAGAGGCGATTTTTTAAAACTTGATTTAACAAAATTATTCAACGGTAAACAAATAGGTATAACCGGTAACTTTCCATACAATATTTCATCACAAATCCTTTTCAAAGTTTTGGATAACAGAGAAATCATTCCGGAATTTTCGGGTATGTTTCAAAAGGAAGTAGCCGAACGGATTACAGCACGCCACGGCAATAAAACTTATGGCATTCTCTCCGTTTTGGCTCAAACCTACTATGACACCGGACATTTGTTTAATGTCAATGAAAACGTTTTTAATCCGCCTCCCAAAGTAAAATCAAGTGTTGTCAGACTGGTCCGGAAAGATAATTTTCCCGAAATTCCTTATGATTTTTTCAAAAAATTGGTTAAAACGGCCTTTAATCAACGCAGAAAAACACTACGAAACAGTTTAAAATCATATAATTTGAGTGATAATTTAAAACAAGCTCGTATATTTGCAAAACGTCCTGAACAATTATCACCGGAAGAATTTGTCGAACTGGCTCAAATTATAAGACATGACACATAACGAATATCATCAAATTGCAGAACAACTTCAAGATTATATTGCACAAAAAAACAATGCTAAAATCGTGCAATTACTTGAAGGCTTGCATGCTGCGGATATTGCTGAAATCCTCGATCACATGGATTTTGATGAAGCGTTATATGTCATCAGGCTTTTGGATACCGATATTACAGCCGATATCATTGCCGAGCTGGATGACGACCTAAAAGAAAAAATTCTTGAAAATCTCTCCGCTAAGGAAATTGCAGAAGAAGTGGAAGAGTTGGAGTCAGACGATGCTGCCGATATTTTAGCAGAACTTCCCGAAGATAAAAAAGTGGCAGTCATCTCCCATATTGACGACAAGGAACATGCCAAAGATATCATCGAACTCCTCCGCTACGACGAAGATACAGCCGGAGGATTGATGGGTAAAGAATTTGTCAAAGTCAACAAAAACTGGAATGTCCTCCGGGCTGTTGCCGAAATGCGTAAGCAAGCCCAAGAAATGGAAAGGGTACACACCATTTATGTAGTGGATGATGATGACAAATTGGAAGGCCGGTTATCCTTAAAAAAATTATTAACAACTTCTACCAAAACCCCCATTAAAGACGTTTATAACGACAATATTCACTACGTCAGTGTCAATGATTCAGCTGACGAAGTGGCCCGTATCATGCAAAAATACGACTTGTTTGTTATTCCGGTTGTAGATGAAACCGGTAGGTTGGTTGGTCAAATCACCATAGATGACGTTGTAGATTACATCAAAGAAGAAGCCGAAAGAGACTATCAAATGGCTGCCGGTATTTCCGAAGACGTTGAAGCGGACGATACGATTTTCCAGTTAATGCGTGCCCGTCTGCCTTGGTTGATTGTAGCACTTATTGGAGGCTTTGCCAGTGTTATCGTGTTAAGTGGATTTGGCAATGCCATGAATAAGTACGGTACACTTTTCTTCTTTACGCCGTTAATTGCAGCCACTGCAGGTAATGTCGGTGTTCAATCCTCTGCAATTGTCGTTCAAGGTTTGGCTAACGGCACTTTAACCGGTTCCATATGGAAACAATTGATTAAAGAAGTTTCTTTAAGCTTGCTCAACGGGATTATTTTAGCCATCATACTTTTATTAATTGGAAAATTTTTATTGGGTCACATCTTAACCGGCTTCGACTTAAAAATGGCTATTACCGTAGCGATTTCACTAGTATCGGTTATCATTATGGCCTCATTAATCGGCACCTTTGTCCCGCTTTTCCTTCATAAACAAGGTATTGATCCCGCTGTGGCTACCGGGCCTTTTATCACAACAAGCAACGATATTTTCGGTATTTATATCTTCTTTACCATTGCCAAATTGATTTTAGGTTTTTAGTCCCGGAACTTTTAAGTGAAGAAAATGCAGAGCTAACTTACATATTTAATGCTTGTTCTATTTTATAGCGTTTGATTTTATCATTATTTTTAAGAAGCATTTCACCTAAAAATCCGGCTAAAAAAAACTGACTTCCCAATATCATGGCCGCCAAAGCTATATAAAACCAAGGGCGGTCGGTCACCAAATGAGTTGGAATATTATAATATAATTTATAGGCTTTTACGCCTAAAATAAATAATGTTGCCAATCCGCCAATCAAAAACATCAAAATACCCAAAGCACCGAACAGATGCATGGGACGTTTGGAAAAACGGGTTAAAAACCAAAGAGTTATCAAATCCAGAACACCTTTGATAAAACGATCCGAGCCGAATTTCGTTTCGCCGTATTTCCGTGCTTGATGTTTAACTATTTTTTCTCCAATATGAGTATAACCTTCGTTTTTAGCCAAAAAAGGAATGTACCGATGCATCTCGCCATACACATCAATATCTTTAACCACTTGATTTTTATAAGCTTTTAATCCGCAATTAAAATCGTGCAAAGACAAACCGGACACTTTGCGAGCCGCCCAATTGAATAATTTGCTGGGCAAATTCTTTTTGAGTTTGGAATCATACCGCACTTTTTTCCAACCGGAGACCAAATCGTAATTATCATTGATTATCATTTCATACAAATCAGGAATTTCTTCCGGACTATCTTGCAAATCAGCATCCATTGTGATAACTACATCACCGTTTGCCATTCTAAAACCGGCATTCAGAGCCTGTGATTTACCGTAATTACGTCTGAATTTTATACCTTTGATATGCTTGTCTTTTTCGGCTAAACCGGAAATAATCCGCCAAGAATCATCCGTACTGCCGTCATCAACAAAAATTATTTCATACGTATAACCTTTCCGTTGCATCACTTCCGTTACCCAACGGTAAAGCTCCGGTAAAGATGCCGCTTCATTTAATAAAGGAATGACTAAAGATATCTGCATATTGTTTTTACTGAGGTTTTTGTCTCTACATGGAATATCTTGTTCAGTAATATTTGTTTACTACCTCTTCAACACTATATTTGAAGGAATAAAGAATTTTTCGTTTGAATGATTATCTCACTTGCCCTGACTAATGTCGAGGGGGCTTTAATTATGTATAATTACCGTAAAATAATAATTCTAATCTGAGAACTTGAGAATTTTATTGAGTTCAGATTTACAACTTTTCTGAGTTATCAGGTATATCATAATTCAATTCAAACATTTCTTAGAACGTCCCCCTACCAATCTAATGGTATAGAAAACATTAACACGCCACATACAACTTAAACCTTCAACTTTCAACAAAACTTAATAATCCTCATTGGGCGTTTTAAAAAATAATCCACCGAGCAGCCCACCTATCACTCCGTACAACAAACCTGAAAATATTTGTCCGACTAATTGCATCGGGACAAAAAGTTTTCGCGTCATTTCCATTTGTTTGTCAAGCATGTCTTGTGAAAAAGCATCATTCTCTTCCAAGATTTTACGTGACAGTTCCAAGACTTGATCTACGGCACCCGGGTTGATATAAGCGAAATAAATATAAGCATAGATACCCACAATAAAACCGCCTAAGAGTCCTATCAGAACACCCAACTTAACGGCCTTGCCTACACTCACGGCATAACCCTGATTACGATAATACCAAACTGCCAAAACGGGTAGTCCGATAAATACAAATAGGGAGGCAAAATTTAAGATTACCACAAAAGGCTCTTTCGGGTCGGCAGCCGGTGATTTCACCAACATAAAAAGAATACCTAAGAGAGCATAAAGAAGGGCAAACATCCAAACGATGTTTTTAAATGACTTTTGATTTTCCATAATTTTTACTTAATTTTTTTAATTCAAAATCTAACTTTTGATAAACCGAATTGTTTGATACAAATTCGGGAATCATTTCTTTAAGAATTTTTACTATTTCAAAGTTAGTCATTTTTTTGTAATCTTTCAAAATTTTAAAATATTTTAAAATTTTTTCACAATCCGGTTGTTCCAACCGCGCTATTTTAATTTTTTTATGATGTGTCGGCAAATCACCTTCATTTTGTCCTAAAACTTCTTCATAAAGTTTTTCTCCCGGACGTAAACCTGTGATTTTAATGGAGATTTCTTCGGGATATTTATATCCTGACAATTGAATCATTTTAACGGCCAAATCAAAAATCCGGACGGGTTCTCCCATATCAAACACGAATATTTCCCCGCCTTTTCCCATAGTTCCGGCTTCTAATACCAAATGACATGCTTCGGGTATCGTCATAAAAAAACGTGTGATTTCTTTATGCGTAACGGTTAATGGACCGCCTTTTTGCATTTGTTTTTTAAACAACTGAATAACAGAACCGTTAGACCCTAATACATTTCCAAAACGGGTTATGATAAATTTGGTATCCGCTGTATTACGTTGTAAACAAGTGGCATAAATTTCAGCTGCCCGTTTGGTTGCTCCCATGACATTGGTCGGATTCACAGCTTTGTCTGTGGAAACCATTACAAATTTCCCTACTTTATATGCAACCGCCAAATCCATTAATATTTGACTTCCCAAAACATTTACCTTAACCGCTTCGTAAGGATTTTCTTCCATCAAGGGTACATGCTTATAGGCTGCAGCATGATAGACTACATCCGGTCTGTATTTTTCAAAATATCCACGCATTTTATGAGCATCTCTGACATCGGTCACAATTGCTTTAAAATTTTTAAATGATTTGGCGATAAATTCTTGCTGTAAATCGTATAACGGTGATTCGGCCTGGTCTATCAAAACAACAAGACCGGGAGTAAAATGCATGACTTGACGGGCAATTTCCGAGCCTATGGATCCGGCCGCTCCGGTAACCATTACAACTTTTCCCTGCAAATCTTTTTGAATGTCGGGATTATCGATTTTTATGGGATTTCTATTGAGCAACTCTTCAATATTCAATTCTTTAATCTGACTGACATTGATTTGCTCTTTATCAATCCACTGATTAATATACGGAACAGTTTTTACTTTTAATCCCAAGTCCAAATATTTATTGGCAATAGTTAATAATTCCAGAGATTTAGCCTCCGGTTTGCTGATGATTACCTCTTTAATATTGTGTTTTTTAAAAAAATCCGACGTTATACGGTCCGGGTGAAAAACGTTAATACCGTGAATGGATTTATTGAGATAACGTGACCGCTCATCTACAAAAGCTACAACCCGGTAAGGAGTATCTTGTGAAGCCAAAATTGCATCAAAAACGGCCTTTCCTGTGTGAGCGCCGTGGATAATAATATTTTTACGCTCAACATGAGATACCAACTTTTGATGAAAAGCTTTATAAACAATTCGACTGGAAATTAATAAGAAAGTTGCAACAAAAAAATTTATACCGATTACCGATAACGGAATATTTATAGCCGTTAAAAAATGAAATTTCCGTACTAAAAATACCGAAAAAAATAAAAAAACGGTCATTATTATACCGGATTTGGCTACATTTACAGCGTCATTTAAACCCGTATGACGGACAATGCCTCTGTAAGATCCCGTTAGCAAAAAACTTACTAATGCAAAAAAAGAAACCAATACCAATTGGGGTAAGAGCTCAAATCTTTCAAATTTAAATCCGAAATTAAAACGGATGAGGTATGAAATCAAAAAGGCATTTAAAACCAAAAAAATATCAATCAACAATACCCCCCAACGCGGTGATGATTTATCAGCCAATTCCTTTAAAAAATCGGAAATTTTAAAATAATACTTTTCAATAATCAAAATGAAAATTTTAAGGTTACTGCAAAATTAATAAAAAAAACGAAAATCTCTTCTTATTTTTTCACAAGTTTTTATATATAAAAACGTTTATTCAAGCCGGACAATAGCACTTCCGACTTTAAAAGAATTTCTTGCCATTCTTTATCGGGATTACTATCCGCTACAATACCTCCACCCACATAAAGCACAATCCGGTCAGCGCACACTTCCATACAACGTAAATTGACGTGTAGTGAAGCGGATTGTTTATTTTTTTCGCCTAAAAAACCCGTATAATATTTCCGGTTGTAATTTTCAATTTGCTTAATGTAATATTTGGCCGTTTCAACCGGTAAACCGCATACGGCAGGTGTGGGATGCAAATAGCGTACCACATCACCCAAAACGGATGGTTTTATCAAAGCGATAATACCTGTTTTTATATGTTCCAAATGTCCTTGACGAACAGTTCCGGGTTTGGAAATTTCAACATCCGGGCTGTATTTTTTTAAAATACCCGCTATATAGTCGGTTACAATCTGCTGCTCGTGAAATTCTTTATTACCCCAAGAGCCGGTCATATTATCTTCTTTTAATAGTGTATTTTTTCCATATTTAACATTCATCATTGTTGATTGATTATCACCTTGAAAGCCACTAACTGTTCCGGCAAGCGAAACCGTTTTGAAATATCCGTTTTGAAAATCTGCCAATAATTCAGGAGTAGCTCCCATCCAAGTCCCAACATCCGGATGATGCCAAAGATATACGTACGAATAATCATACAGCCACATCAATCTCAATACGGTATCAAAAATATCAAAATCGGAAACCATAACTTTAAAAGGGCGGGATAAAACTATTTTTTGAAGTTTGCCTTGATGAATCAGATTTACCGCTCTTTTAACCTTTTGTTTATATTCATCCGGATCCGAATTTGATATTTCAGGCCATAAATAACCGTACCGGTTTTCAAGAAAATCATCAGGTGTAAAATCAGTGAGTCTTTTCTCATGAATTTTAATTTTGTTTTTAGGAAAAACAACGACCCGATGGCTGTCAAAATCAAACGGTGCAAAATAATAACCTTCTTCCGATAAATCACCGGATGTATAGAGCCCTGAATCTTTTTGTTGCCATATCGACACTTTAAAACTACCGGGTTTTTTAAAAATTACGAAAGGCTTATCTTTTTGAACCGAATTTGCAAGCGTCATAACTACTTTTTTAAAACAATATTGGTCAACTTTGCATGTGCTATCAACTTGTCGTTTTCATCCGTCACTAATATTTCCCACAAATGTGTCGTCCTACCGATATGAATAGGTTTGGCCATTGCATAAATCACGCCATCCTTTTTACTTCTCAAATGATTGATAGACAATTCAATTCCCCTAACCTCATATGCTTGCGCATCAACAAACAGGTGAGATGCCGTACTACCGACACTTTCGGCCAAAGCGGCGGTTGCACCGCCATGTAACAAACTCAAAGGTTGATGTACTTTGGCATTCACCGGCATCTTAGCTATCAAGCTTTCTTCTCCGGCATTGACAAATTCTATTTGTAAAGTTTCCAAAAGGGTATTTTTGACAATCCTTTCATTCAAGTAATCAATCAATGCTCTTCCTCGCAATTTCATAAAGCTTGGTTTATCTTTGAAGTTCTATTGCAAATTTAGTGAATATTATAACGAAAAACCGTATAAAAAGTCTCCTTTGTAAATATTAAATTTTAAGAATTATGTGTTTCTTTTTTTTTTTACAATAATTCCTGTTTTTTAGTAAATTTATAAGAATTTTACGCCCTTTTATTCAATCAACTTTAATAAAATTTCGATAAAAAACATCCTTCCGGAATTTATTATTATGCAGATAAGGAATTCTTCTTCCGGTTTCAATTATTTTTTTTAATTGTTTTAACGGACATTTTGTTAAGCTATTACTACGTATTGTTTTAAGATGAAACAAAAAGACTTTCGTTTTTTATATACTATCCAAAGCCTGTTTGTATGGCTTAATAAATTCCAGATAAGCCTGTAACAAATCCGGATCAATGGGTTTTGCGGGAGGCATTTTTTCTTTTAAAGGATCCACTTGTTTACCGTATTTCCAAAAACGGTAACAAACATGCGGACCGGAAGCGTGTCCCGTCATACCGACATATCCGATGACTTGTCCCTGTCTGACCACACTCCCGACATGAATACCTCTGGCAAATTTACTCATGTGCAGATATTGCGTGCTATATGTGGCATTGTGCTTGATTTTGATATAATAACCGTTACCTGAGGTATAAGCTTTTTTGACAACTACGCCGTTTGCAGTTGCCAAAATAGGCGTTCCGATAGGAGCCGCAAAATCAGTTCCCAAATGTGGTTTAACATGGCCGTAATACTTGATAAAACGATGTAAATTATACCGGGAACTAAGCCGTCCGAATTTTAAAGGCGCTTTAAGAAATTGCTTGCGTATAGTTCTGCCTTTGTCATCAAAATAATCAAAACGTTGTCCGGTCGAATCAACCGGATAACGGAAAGCGTAAAATGCATTACCGCCATAGTTAAAAACCGAGGCATAAATATTACCGATACCGGCATAAATCGTATCATTGATATATATATCATCATAAATGACTTTGAATGAATCGCCTTTGTTTAAGTGAAAAAAATCAACCGTCCACGCATAAATATTACTCAATTCCATAGCTAACTTGGGACTCAGGTTCTTATCGGCTATATCTTGATACAAGGATCTGTTGATAACAACTTTAGCTTTTTTTCTTCGAATATCGACTTTTTTGCTTTTAAATTGAACTTTTATCGAATCTTGAAAATCAACTACCGTGTAGTGTATCAAATCCTGTTCGTAAATAAACACCTTGGGACGTGGCAAACTATCTAACGAATCTTTTTGTTGCAAAATAACATAAGGACGTCCCACCTTTATTTTTTTGATATCAAAAGTGTCTTTAATAGCTTCGGTTATTTTATAAACATCACTAAAAGGCAAATTAAAGCGTGTTAAAATTTTACCGAAAGTATCATTGGGGGCTACAGTATCTTTTATAACGATATAATCTTCTGTGGGGTATGAAAATATTTTAGCCGGTAGTTTGGGAATACTGTCCCCGTGTTTATGCAGTTGTTGCTGTTCTTTAATACTCGTATTGTAACACGCCGTAATCAATAACAAACTCATCAGTCCAATTAGATATCGCTGCATAATTTTGTTTTGTTGTTTTTTATAAAAAAATTATTAAAATTGTGTTTTGTGCATAAATATAAATAATCAATTGGTAATAAAAAATCAATCATAAAAATCAACGCAAATATCCTACAAAAATCAGAGAGAAAAAAATAAAAAATCAGAATGATTGTATTTTAGTATCTTTGTAATTCCATATGTTATTTTATCTCAAACGAATATGAACAGAACACCGGACACTATCAAACACCTTATTATAATCAATATCATCATGTTTTTGGCTACACAAATGATACCTGAACAAATGATAAACCTCTTTGCCATGCACTTTCCTTTAAATCCGCTTTTCAAAGTTTGGCAAATTATCACGCATATGTTCATGCACGCCAATTTGATGCATATAGCTTTTAATATGTATGCCTTATGGGCCTTCGGTATTCCGTTATACCATATTTGGGGAAACAAAAAATTTTTAATTTTCTATTTTGCTGCCGGATTAGGCGCTATTTTTCTTTATACGTCTGTTCAATATTATACATTTCATCAGGATTTAGTTCAATTAACTGCACAAGGTATCTCAAAAGATGAAATTTTCCGCATTTTAAACAACGGAAAAATCTTTACCGGTTTTGAAGAAATGGGAAGCATTTATTACAGTGTAATGCTAGGGGCATCCGGCGCCATTTACGGTCTATTAGTCGCTTTTGCTTTTTATTTTCCCAATGCCGAACTCATGTTGATTTTTATCCCCTACCCTATCAAAGCTAAATATTTTGTGCCGCTTTTGGTTTTGTCCGATTTATTTTTCGGTATAACCAATGTTTTGCATACTCCTATTGCCCATATGGCACACGTAGGAGGGGCCCTGGTCGGTTTTATTTTAATGAAAATGTGGCGTAAACACGAGTTTAACCGTTGGTATTGATATTTTAGCAATACGTTTTACATCAATAAATAACATAATTATATCCTAAAAATCAATACTTTATAATACCAATAACTATCTCTCAAAAAAAACTTTACCGGCATTCCACACTTATTCAATAAAAAAATCATCTTTAAAACCTATCAAATACAATTTCTTTTGAGCTCTTGTAAAAGCCGTATATAACCAACGCAAATGTGTGGCATCGGTTAAGTCCAGTTGATAAGGCTGTTCCACAAATATATTTTTCCATTGACCGCCTTGTGATTTATGAGCTGTCAATGCATAAGAAAACTTTACTTGCAAAGCGTTGAAATATTTATTTTCTTTCACTTTTTTATATCGTGCCCGGTTGGTTTTCAGATGGGCATAATCCTCACTAACGGCTTGATATAATTTATTAGATTGATCGTAAGGCAAGGACGGCGTATCCATATATAAGGTATCGAGCATTATAACCGCTTCAAAAGGCGGTTCATCAGGGTAATCAACCAAACGCAATTTGACTTCTGCAAAACGGAAATCATATAAATCTATAAATCTGAAAATCTCCAATACTTCAACGATATCCCCGTTGGCAATAAACCCGGCTTTGGAAGTTTTTTCCAGCCAAAAATAGTTGTTTTTGACGACCATTAGATAATCTCCGGCATCGAGTTCATTGTCTTTAAGTAATATTTTATTGCGTATCTGTCTGTTATACTGATTTGCCCGCTTGTTAGAACGGACAATAATAGCCGTATCTTCAAATTTATATCCCGAATAAGCCGTTTCTATCGCATCTTGTATATCATAACCGTCTATCAATCTGATAAAATCGTCAAATCCCGTCGTATTAAATTTTAGTGCCCCTGTGGGATTATGTTGCAATTCCATTCGTATTTTAGTTGCATTGAACAAAATACCCGATTCCAAACTCTGCCGGACCACTTCATTTAACTCATATTCATAAACAGGAATATTAAAATGACGTTCCAGATATGATTTATCCAGAGCCAGACTGACCGGTAAACCAACCGGAGGTAATTGAGCCGTATCTCCTACTAAAATCAATTTATTACCCGGAAGACTGTAAACATAAGAAATCAAATCGGACAAAACAGAGCGACTCTCAAACAAACCGCCTGCCGTGCTTTCACTGCCTATCATTGAAGCTTCATCAACAATAAAAATCGTACGGCGTTGCTTGTTTTGCCGCAGAGTAAAATAAAACTTTCCAAAAGAATCCGTCTTGGGATAATACAAATGCTTGTGAATGGTAAAAGCTTGTTGACGGGCATAATAACTGATAACTTTGGCAGCACGACCGGTCGGTGCCAAAAGTGTAAAATGATATTTGACTTGCCATAAATTGTTAACCAAAGTGCTGATGACAGTCGTTTTTCCGGTTCCGGCATAACCTTTTAAAAGAAATATTCCGGCTGTATCATCAAAAATAAACCGGGCTAAATCTTTCATTAAATGTTGTTGAGAATCAGTTATTTGATAAGGAAATTTATCTCTCAACAAGCTGACAAAACGGTTAATTAAATCCATATTTCGGTATGAGTTTCTATAAATTTACAATATTCAAACGAAACAAACACAAATTATTTTGATGCAAGATACTTTTTAAATTTAAAAAAATATGTATATTTGCCTTAATAAAAATCAAAACACATGTTACTATTTATACTTATCGTAATATTAGTTATTGCTATCACTTATTTTCTATCCTATTTAGTGGTAAAATATGTTCCTTTAAAATACAAATGGCTTATTAACTTGATTTTAGTCTTGATTTCCTTATTTTTAGGTTACAAGATTTACAATTCGGTTTACGAACCTGTAAGATTTAATAAGATAAAAGTAAAAAGATACCAAAAAGTAGTTGACAGGCTTAAAGATATCCGTATATCTGAATTGGCACATAGAGAAGTAACCGGCGATTATACCGGCTCGTTTGACAGTTTGGTTAAGTTTATAGACACGGCCCGATTTGTAATTACCCAACAAAGAGACTCCAGTTTTAAATATTTTGACAAAGCCTACGGTATTGAAAAAGAGAAGGATACCGTCCTTATTGACACCTTGGGATTTGCATCTGTCAAAGATTCATTGTTTAAAAACGATACGAGATACAAAAATATGATGTGGGTGCCGATTCCGGGTAGGGAAAAACAAGTTAAATTCGAACTCAAACACGGTTATATCAAACGTAGTAATGTAAAAATTCCCGTCTTTATGGCACGGGTTGACAAAGCAGAAGTTTTATATGACCAACCCGAAGATTTGGTAAAACAAGAAAAAAATATCAAAAGTACAAAAGAAATCAACGGACCTTACATTCAAGTCGGTTCTTTGGATGAAGTGGACGATTCGGGAAACTGGCCTAAATTATATGATATAGGTGACGACAAAAAATAACAATACTACACAAAATATTAAAGAAATGTCCATACTTGTCAGTAAGTATGGGCTTTCTTTTATGATATCCAAAGAACAACAAAAGAAATTTTTTGAGTATCCGCTGTCTTTCAACAATCCGGTTTTAACATTCAAAAAATTTCAAGACATAATTGAAGAACGTCCCGTCTTGAAAGAACAGTTTGACCAAATAGAATTGATTTATCACAACCGGCTTAACACATTGATCCCTGAAAGATTTTTTAAACCCGAAACAGCAAAAGATTGGCTGGCTCATCAAATAAAATTACTGCCAAATGAACCGGTTACTTCTGATTTTATTAGCAGCATAAAAGCGTATAACTCTTACGTTCCTTTTCAAAAATTAGACCTTAATTTTATAAAACAAACTAATAAACTCATTGTTAAACATAGCGCTACTGCATTTTTTAACAATATTGAACAGATAAAAAATCAAACTCAAAATTTGCCGGTATTTGAAATTTTTCTCAATGTTTTTCCAAAAGATTTTCAAATAGCTGTTTTCAAAAACGAAAGCCTATTGGCATACAATCATTTCGAATATGAAAATATCGAAGAGTTTTTGTATTTCTTGTTTTTTATGACAGAAACTTTAGAAGCAAAATCTCACCAAAGTAAATTTTATATATTCGGCGCAAACAACCAAACTGAAATTTCTGAAAATCTATCAATGTTTACAGATAATATTCAATTTATTTCTAAAAAAAATCCCAGCCAAATTTTTAATTATTTCTAAATATGCATATCCGGATTATTTCAGGAAAATACAAAAGCAGACGTATATCGGCACCCAAAAATTTACCAATACGACCAACAACAGATCGTGCAAAAGAAGCGCTGTTTAACATTTTAAACAATCTGTTTGATTTCAGAGATTTAAAAATCTTGGATCTGTTTACCGGTAGTGGCGGTATTGCTTATGAATTTGCTTCTCGCGGCACAAAAAACATACAAGCAGTGGACAGAAGTTATCCCGTTTATAAATTTGTGTCCCAAACAGCTAAAAAATTTGATTTTCCTATAAAAGTTATTAAAAAAGACAGTCTTAAATTTCTGGAAAAAACAACGGAAACTTACGATATTATCTTTGCTGACCCGCCTTATGATTTAGCACTGGAAGAACAAGAAAAATTGATAAACATTTCCTTTGAAAGAAACCTTCTTAAAGACAAGGGTTTTTTTATTTTGGAACACATCGAACGGCTTAATTTCGAACAACATCCAAACTTTAATTTTTCCAGAAAATACGGCAAAAGCGTTTTTAGTTTTTTTAAAAATCAAAGCCAATCGTAAACAATTCTGTCCAATGTTCAAAACTCTTTTTATTGTTTGAAAAATCTCTTAACAACTTGCCCACTCGAAGTTTGAATAACCAACAAATATGTTCCTGCTGCTAATCCTGAAACCGGATATTTTCCGGATAACTGATAAAGTAATTCCGCTTGAACTTGTCCGTTGGCATTAATAAATGTTATCTTCTCAATTTTCAAATCACCGGATACAATATATATAAAATCAGTAGTGATTGCCGGATAAAAATATATCTGATTTGTCAGATAATTGTCTAAACCGGCAGTTTGTAATATGGTAATTGTTGGCTCATCGGGAATGGTATTTGACGGATTATCATCAGACAATTCAGAATAAGTAACCCCTTGAAAATCAAACGTTCCGGCGGCTTGATTACTAACTTGCCCGGCATCAATATCAGCTTGTGTAACGGTATGATCGGCGGTAACAACATGTGTTGTCCCCGGTTCTAAATTCATAACAGGATTACCACTTATTATGGTAGCATTATTATCCGTAATGTTTACCAAATTTAATGTAACATTTCCTGTGTTCGTTACTAAAATTTGATAAGTAATTACATCGCCTACATTTAAATTTTGAGGTGTGTTAGGCAATTGATCATCTTTTACAACTGAAATTTGCGGATATTGAGCAATATGAGTTATCGTTGGATCATCACCGCCACTTGGAGAATCCGGGTCAATATCATCTGACGCATCAATAATCAAGGCGCCATTAAAAAAACCTTGTGCAACGGCTGAATTGCTGACACTGCCGTTATC
>JALVST010000075.1 GCA_027024205.1 Flavobacteriales bacterium
AATTTTGATTTTGATTACCGGCTATCTAAAACTTTTAATAGTATTGGGGATTACAAGGCTGAATACTACGCCGAGGCTTGTCAAGGTTTTGTCAAATATTATACTGGCAAAATACCGGTCATCGAGTTTTATAATCAGCAATACAGTGGTATCATCAATATCTGTCATTATGTATTTGTTGATTCCGGGGAATCCCAAATCGATAAGCGAGCCTTCAAACCCTTTAACTATTTTATCAAACAAAACCGTTGCTTTTGTATTGGAGTTATAATTGGCCATGGAAAGCCCTGTTGTTTTATCCCAAATGTCTGCAGACAGTAGGCCGTTTCCAAAGTCATGTTTGATTGTGTCTACGGTTTTTTGGAAATCTTTCATACTGTTACTTTTTATCAATGGTTAATGAAAATAGTGTTTGATTAAGTAATTGATAACTTATTTCGCCAAAAGTTATAGGGCCTTTTATATTGTTGATTTTTCTTCCTTCAAACTCACCATACAAATAGTTTAAAATACAATTACATGAAAATACATTGTCCGGTTCATAATCTAATGTTTTTATTTCAAACCGGTTGATATAATTACTTATAGGTTTGGCAAATCTGTAAACTTTACTTTCAAAAACCGGTGCAAAAAAACTAACCAATCCGTTTTCGACATCTACTTCTTTAATACTTACATTGATAGATGCGCCGGAATAATCGGCAACTAGTGGTAATTTAGTATCAATTTTATTATCATCGATGTATTTGGCCAAATTTGTTTCTTTGCCATCAATTAAACAATTAAGTGCATCGAATGTATCAAAGAAAAAACGAATTTCAGGGCTGTTTTCATCCGGTTCAAATATGTTGACAATTTCAATTTGTGCAAAATAATCATCTGGCAATTCAACATGGACGGCAACTGCTTTATCTTCATATTTTGAATTACCGAATCCGTTATAAGTTTTAGGAATAGCATCTGTATTTATATCTACACCGGCTACCCAGCCAACAATAGGATTATTGTACAATCCGTCCAAATATTCCGCTTTTAATGCAAAAGCTTGATGAACTTTTTGAAAAGGAGGTATAATGATCAGTGTGTATCCGTTATCAAATGATTCTTTTACTATATATTCAATATTATTTTCATCGTGAACACTGACTTTAAAGTTCGTGGCATTTTTATCTAATTCATTTACAAAGATTTTATCTTGTGTAAATTTTCCGGCATCTTCATCCATAAAATATGGAATTGTTCCGGCAATCCAATTCCCTTGGGGGAGTTTGTCCAAGACTTTTTCATCACCGGCTAATGTCATCAATTTTCCTTGATTGATGAAAGATATAACCTCATCTACTGAATATAATTTACTTTCCATAGTTTATTTTCTAAAAACTCCAAATATTCTACTAAAAAATGAGCGTTTAGGCCGGTCAAATTGTTCATTTTCCTGTTTATTTAACAATAAATCTTCCTCATCTGATATATTTTCAGACAAAAATGCTTCTGCATAGCCGGTTGTTTCATTGTCTTTTTTGATATTGTTAGACTCTTGCACTAATAAGTCTTCTTGTTCTCTTTTTTTTCTTAATTTTTCAGCCAAAAGTTTGGCTTGAATCTCTTTTTGTGCTTCAAACTTGATTTTTTCCATTTCCAATTTTCGTCTCTCTTCTGCCAATTTTTTTCGTTCCGCTTCAAGTTTTTGTTTTTCTTCTTTTATTTTCAGACGTTCAATAGTTTCTTTCTTTTGTGTAGCCGTAACTGAATTTTGTTTTGCTTCTTCACTGGAAATATTTTCCGGATTTCGGGATTCAACGATTGTTTCTTTTCTAACATTTTCGTTTGCATAAGTAGCCGTAAAAGTGGTTGTGTTACCATTTGAAGAAAAAATTGCCGCTAAATCGGTATCCATATTTTTGGCTTTAAAAAATTTAACACATAAATTATGAATGTCTTCAACTGCTTCCTCAAGCGATATTTTTCCGGTTGCAACTTGATTTTTTGCCTGAGTAACTTTCATTTGCAGAAAAAAATTTTTCAAGGGAACATTAATATTGCCGGTCAATAAATTCCGCCATTCTTTTCTGTCTTTTTGTGGAACTGAACTAATTGTATTAGTCATCGCATGTTTTTTTTGTTTGATGCTGCAAGATAATAACAAATTGTCGTCAAAAATTGAGTAAAATTCAATTTTAACTAATTGAATATGTAAACTTTATTTTATTTAATGGTTTTTTTATATAAATGTAAAAAAATTAAAAAAAAATAATGACAAGTATTGACGTAACTCTTATATTTTTTGATAACTTATTTGAAATAAACATATTAACTGTTAACATAAAGTTTTTTATTGAAGGTTGGGAAGGGAAGCAATAGAAATTGATAATGGGGAATAGTGCACAACACATTTTGTATCCACATGGGACAGGATTGAAAATTTTATATATCTCTAACCTAATGTATTAGATGCCATATTTTATTGATATTCAAAATTTCAACAGGGTCAAAACCAAAATAGTTTCCCGGAACAATTTAATAGCGCTTATATCTACAAAATACTTCAATTGAGAGGACTGCTTTTACATAAAAAGGTAAAATATTTTTTTTAATATTTTCATCTGTTTATTTTTTTATTTTAACATTATGGTCAGATGTAACCTTTGATGATTAAAATAATCATTACGATGTGTGTTTAATGATTATTTTAATCATGTCGGTTTCATATAATAGCTGTATAACTTGTCCCGGAAGTCAGAAATACCGGTTTTTCTTAAATATTTAATAATCAGAACAAGTGTTAGAAAAAAGAAATATACTTTTATGGATGAAATATCCCGTAAACAAATGGAATATTTCGTGGAATTCAATAAACATACACTGTCACAAAAAAATAGGATTTAATTATACATAAAATGCTTATTTGAGATCTTCTTCTTTAATTTGTGTCGTTTTAATAGGATTGATAACGGCTTGTTTAAAACCTTCTTGCAGTTTGTTCATTTTATCAATCACGCCGTTAGGGTCCTTGATGAAATATAAATCTTTGAGGTAATCCAATTTTTTATACAACACCCAAGTAAGGCCTTCGTTATCTTTATAAATTAATGCTTTGTGCGGCAATTCTATTCCTACTTCGGGATTTTCTTGTATCAACAAAGCCGTCATTTTAGGATTGCCGAATATCATCAAATAAACGGTATTCAACTCCATACCGGCATTTTTAGCGGCCGTTTCGTGATCCACCAAACGCGGGTAATACATGCCTTGCTCTTCGAGATAACCTTTGAGTTTTTGATATGTAATTTGCGGGTCGTAGTCACTTTGGAACAAAACAAATTCGGTTTTGCTGTGATCGGCCTTGCGTTCGACACTTTCCTTTTTAGGTTTTTCCGTTTCTTTGGTTGTTTCAGATTGTTTGTCTTTGCAAGCGGTCATTAAAAGAAGAATAAAGCTGAATATCAGGACTGTTTTTTTCATAGTTGTTATGTTAGTTTAAGTTGTTTTTTGGTCTACAAAAATACATAAAAAAATGAGTAGAAACGCACTGACGTGTGTTTCGTTTTATATTATCCGTTGAATTCAGCAGGGATGAAATGAGTATAGATAAGAATTGCTAATATATTCCTCTCACTTATGGAAGAGACTTCATTGCAGAGGAAGAATAATTTAATAAATTAATGGATAAAAATATTAGAGATTTTTTTGGATTTTAATTAAGATGTTATAAACTCTTTTAGCTTTATTTTGATTATTAAAACTCATAATGCTACTATTGTATTTAAACCTATATCATCCAAACATCCGGCATTATTTTTACATTTAATTCAATGATAACGGTATTTCGCAAACAAGAATATCACAAATCATCAAAGATAAACGGCTCAAAACAACTGATACGTCTTTGCGTTTGTATTTTGATAATTTTGCAAAATTCTTGTTGGGATTGCAAAATGATTTCGATTTAGAAAATGAAAGCCGTAAAAAGTTTGATATTTTGAAAGAAATCCGGGATTCAAGGAAAAATCAAGTGAATCATTCTTGATATTTATTACCGCATCAAAACATTATAACGTTATGAACTTTATGAACTTTTAACGTTTATCGTTTCTTTTTATCCCGGGTCAGCATGCGTTTGATTTCGTTTAATTTCATCAAAGCTTCAACGGGTGTCAGATTGTCGATATCGGTATCGAGGATTTCTTCTTTGATCTCTTCGAGAAGTGGGTCGTCGAGTTGGAAGAAACTCAATTGCATCCCTTTTGTAGATTGGTTGAGTTGTTCTTTGACGGTATCTTTTTGTTTGGAGGCTTCCAGTTCTTTTAAGATTTTTTTAGCTTTGTTGATAACGCGTAAGGGCATACCTGCCAATTTGGCCACGTGAATTCCGAAACTGTGTTCGCTGCCGCCCGGGACGAGTTTGCGGACAAAAATGATGTTGTTACCCACTTCTTTGATTGAAACATTGAAATTTTTGATGCGCTCAAAAGTTTTTGTCATCTCATTGAGTTCGTGGTAGTGGGTCGCAAAGAGTGTTTTGGGACGGGCGGGATGTTCGTGCAGGTATTCAGCAATAGCCCAAGCGATGGAAATACCGTCATAGGTACTGGTACCACGTCCGATTTCGTCGAGCAATATCAAACTGCGTTCCGAAAGATTGTTGAGGATACTTGCTGTTTCGTTCATCTCAACCATAAAAGTTGATTCGCCCATAGAAATATTATCCGATGCGCCAACACGGGTAAATA
>JALVST010000076.1 GCA_027024205.1 Flavobacteriales bacterium
ATTAAAATAAAAAATTACCTATCTTTACACCGCTATGGGCACCAAGCTACAAAAAACCGTAGATTACGGCAGTTATCAAGTGATGACCGACTACCGCGACGGCTACCAATACGAAACCATGCCGCAAACAAACGGCGGGCGTGGCTATGCCGAGTTGTTGTTTTTCCCTACGGCGGAAGGCTATGTAAAAGCCTTGTATAAAGACGACCCGAGCGATCATGCCCCTGCGGCATACCAATATGTATATATTTACAAAGACCACCTAGGCAACAACCGCCTAAGCTACACTTTTGACCCCGAAACCAACCAAATAAAAATACTCGAAGAAAATCATTATTACCCGTTTGGTCTCAAGCACGGCAGCTACAACGCCATACGCAAAGATGTAAAATACGAAGAACAACTTCCAACCAAAAGACATGTAGAGCAAACAACGGCGGATGCGGTGAAGTTTAAGTATTTGTATAATGGTAAGGAGTTGCAGGATGAGTTGGGGTTGAACATTTACGACTACGGTGCCAGAACATACGACCCGGCGGCGCCACGGTTTTGGCAGGTGGACCCTTTGGCGGAGAAATATAGTTTTCAGTCTGTTTATGTTTATGCTGATGATAATCCGGTCAGGTTTATAGATATTGATGGGAAAGGGACGGAGGATGAGTGGGTTATATTTAGCACCGGTGAAACGGTTCGTGTAGGAGATAAAGGTGGAGATAAAACTGATTATATTACAAAAGTTAATAAAGATGGCTCAATTACTAATATTGAGCAAGCTGCAGGTAAAATGAAAGAAACTGGATTTTTTAATCAGGAAAAACAGAAAAACTCGAATACAGGATATTCAAAAGGGACTTCAACCACAAATATAAAAGTTAGTACAGGTATAAGTGAAGTTAAAAAAGAGTTTTCAAGCAAGATTGGTGATAAATTGTCATTAAAAATGACAACATCAATAGATGTAGAAACTAAAATAAATAAAAGTATTTTTTTTGAGTCTTATTTAGAGACCGGTTTTGATATGAAAAATAAACTTTCAATTGGTGGAGGAATTGAAAATTCTTATTATTCAATAGGAGGCGGTATTACAGAGGATGGTATTTATATTAAATCGTCTATATTAGGTACATATCATTCAAACTCCATTTCATTAAGTGAAGGATTATCCACTACATTTGGTTATTCAAAAAATCACATAATTACATCTTATACAATATCTGTAAGGCCGGGAGGCTTGATGTTAGCTGCTGTTGTAATACCCATAACTATATCTCAACCTGAATTGGGTCCAATTATTTTAACAAAATAATAATTTTGGTATGAAAAAAAAGATTTTATTAATCATAATTGGATTGTTAATAAATATCACAATTATTATAAGTATTTGGCATGATTTTAACACGATGAGTAAAATTACGAAATTACATATAAATATAGATTTTCCGGAAGATTACAAAAACCTTTTTAATTCTAATACCCAAACAAGAATTAAACATATCTTTACAGAAAAATATAAAAAGCAAGAGACTTATCCAGTTAGTTATATAAAAATTGATACAATCGGAATTTATATTTTTAAATATGAAAACGTAAATTTTGTTTTAAAAAATATTAAGATAGAAGCTGATCAATTTCCAAAAGGCTATATGTATTCTTATTATCATTCAATTGGTTTTCCAAATACAGATATAGTTTACCGTGATAATTTATCAAGAAAGATGGATACGCTTTATATTCGTTCAACCAAATCTATTGATACATTATTGTTTAACGGGAATAAAGTTTTTTTAAAAGGAGAAATGGGTAGTATGGAAATAAAATTAGATAAATCAAAACAAAATGCTGACCAATATTTTGAAGATGAAACTTATTTTAGAAAATCTCCCAAATTTTATTTGATATGGCTTCAAAAAAACGGATACGTTTATGAACTTTTTATAGAAAACAAAGAGTTTGATGATAAAAAAATTATGTCATTGTTTGAAGAATAATTTTTGATGAGAATTTAATTTTAATTATAAATGAAGAAAAATACAATATTAATCAACAAAATATGTTTGCTTTTTTTATTGTTCTCTTGTTATTCTCCACTATTGCAGGATTGCATCGTGTGGAAAAACAAAACTATAAACTCAAAAAAAGCTACTTATTTTGAGTGGATTTTTTTTTGATTAAAATTTAGCAATGTTTTTATAGGTCTGGTATTTGATTCTTATCCGTTTCTAACGGTTAAAAACGGCTATTTGCATTGTACTACTGAATTTATTGAAGTTTTGAAACATTATTTTTATGATATTTTCTGATAAACACAAAAAAATCAAAATGCAAACATCACGAATATCTAATATCGAATTACGAAGAAACCAAGGGGTAAAATCTTACAACCAAAAGACAAAAAAATGCCGGTAGTTTGCGGTCATCACCCCTTGCCCTACGAAGGTTTTCCGTAAATTTCAAGTTTTTCGGACGTTATACCAATTTTAAAATAAATATGGTCCAAAAATAATTTGGTATAATACCGCTACTACATGAAAATAGGACAATTTATTGGACTATATTGAATGTGTAAGCGGTATTAAAAACAATCTGTTGTTTGAGCTAAACGAAATTTTCTTATGAAAATAGAAATTTACAATGAAACGAAAGCAAGATTTAAAAATGAAAGGTTCGTGTGAGTTCAGATTGTTTAGGGAGAAAAACGTAGAAATTAGGAAAAGTTTCGTAAGACTAGCGTCGTTTCAAGCATTTAATGTCTGAAAAATTGAAGTTATTTTTGTTGAGAACAAAGCATAAAATTTTCAGCTTAGCATACTGAGCTTGTCGAAGTGTCAACTTATTTCTTTATCTTTATACCGACTTAAAATTTATTTTTATGAAGCTTTTTTCCAAACTGATTTTCGCATTGATTTTGTTATTTCCTTTTTTGTTTTTGACTTCATGTAAAGATAAGAAACAACCGCTAAAACCCGGACAAAAATTTACGACATACATCAATGCCTTTACTTCCGGATTGATTTCCAACAGCGATCCGGTCGTTATTGAGTTGACCCAAGAACAAAAAGTTAAAACCGGTGATAAGCTGTCAGAAGGCATTTTGGAGTTTAAACCGGTTGTTAAAGGTACAGCTACTTGGGAGAACACTTATACAATTGTCTTTCAACCGGATGAAAAATGGCCTAACGGACAAGTTTTTGAAGCCCGTTTGTATCTCAATAAGTTTATGGATGTGCCCGAAATGTTTAAAACGTTCAAATTTGGTTTTCAAGTAAAAAATCAAGCTATCGATGTCCAAACCTTTGGAATGGAAGCGTATGACAATAAAAATTTGAGATGGAATAAATTTTCGGGTGAATTGACAACGGCTGATTTTGCCGATAATGATAAGGTCGAACAATGTTTAAGTGCCGTTCAAAAAACTTTGAACAAAAAAATCAGTTGGTCACATGATTATCATAATAAAACGCACAGGTTTACGATTGACAGTATAGAGCGGGGTAATAGTGAAAGCACATTAATAATGCAGTGGGACGGAACGCCGGTAAATGCTAAAAACAAAGGGGAAAAAGTCATCAAAATTCCATCTATTGACAGTTTCAAGTTGATGAATTTCTCTTTGACCAATGAGCCCGGTCAAGTCATTACACTTTATTTTTCCGACCCTGTCAATCCGGATCAAAATCTGAAAGGTTTAATATATTTCAAACCGGCACGTGACATCCGTATATTAGTCAATAACAACAGTGTCAAAGTTTATCCGAAGCGACGGATCAACCAACCGCAAACCCTTTATATTAGTAGTAGTTTGCAAAATACCATGGGTAAAAAATTGGGGAAAACTTATCAAAAAATTATTCGTTTTGCCAGTTTGAAACCCAATATCGAAGCTGTTAACAACGGAAATATCTTACCGTCGGCAAAGGGATTGATTTTTCCGTTTAAAGCGGTTAATCTGAAAGCGGTAAACGTAAAAGTTGTCAAAATTTTTGAGAAAAACGTGCCACAATTTTTACAAGTCAACCGGTTGAACGGTCATCGGGAATTAACCCGTGTCGGGCGTATCGTGTACAAAGACGAAGTCCCTTTGAAATCAAATAAAGATATCGATTACGGCTCTTGGAACATCTTTGCTTTGGATTTATCTAAAATGATTAATGTAGAACCGGGAGCGATTTACCGGGTTGAAATCAGTTTTAATAAAAATCAAAGTTTATATCATTGTCCGGGAGCATCTTCACAAAATTTGACTTTTACCACAGAGACTGACAATAATGATGAAAGTAAATATGACGGTCCCGGAGAAGGCTATGGTTATTACTACGATGATGATTATTATTACGGCGATTACGATTATACCCAGCGGGATAATCCTTGTGATCCTTCTTATTATTATGACAGCCGTCGTAAAATCAGACGTAATATCTTGGCATCGGATTTCGGAATAATTGCCAAGGAAAACACTGATCATAAAATAAATGTATATGTTACCGATTTGATAACGACTCAAAATGTTCCCGGGGCATCCGTTAAGGTTTATGATTATCAGCACAATTTGATAGGAGAAGCGGTAACCGATGCCGGGGGGCATGTGACATTGGATTTGCCGCGAAAAGGTTTTTTAGTCATAGTTCAAAAAGACAGACAAACCGGTTATTTGCGTATAGATGACGGTAGTGCTTTGTCTGTGAGCATGTTTGACGTGTCCGGACAAAAAGTT
>JALVST010000077.1:0-4454 GCA_027024205.1 Flavobacteriales bacterium
ACCTCTTGCTCCTTTAATAATACTAATTCTGTTTTCCTGATATATGTGATCTAACAAGTACCTTGTAAATTTTGTACTTACTTGCTTTATTTTGGTATTGGATTTAATCAATAAATTATTCATAGTCGTAATTTTTCACAAAGATAACAAAAATGTTTAACCAGTAAAACATTTTTATATAGTTTTTGTTATTCCGATATAACAAAATACAACTTAATTTGCTATTTCGATATAACAAAAATATCAATACCAGCAAATCTCTCAACTTTTTGCCGGTTAACCGGAAAAGTTTCTCAACTTTTTTCCGTTTGAAAATAGTTATTAGCAGTTTCATCATCAATTTTCTGTAAATTTTGCGATTACATCCGCAATATTTATATAAAATTTGCGGTTATGTTCGCAAAATTTAGTATTTTTGCTTTGTGATTGTTAGTTAACTTATCTGAAATGGTCAAAAGAATTATTGAAAAAAATATTATGGAGCGTTTTTTCAAAGGAAAAGCCATCTTAATTTTCGGCCCCCGGCAAGTAGGAAAAACCACCTTGTTAAAAAGCATAACGGCATCTAAAAGTAATGTGCAATGGTATAATGCGGATCTAATAGAAGTACAAGAATTATTTGCCCAAGCATCATTGGTAAACTTTAAAAGTTTTATCCGCCCGGGTAATATTATCGTCATTGACGAAGCCCAAAATATCAAAGAAATAGGTTTAAAACTTAAAATCATCATAGACAATATCCCGAATGTGCAATTACTGGTAAGTGGTTCATCGTCATTTGAACTAATTAATCATCTTACTGAACCCTTAACGGGACGCAAATATGAATATATGTTATATCCGTTTTCCTTTGAAGAAATGGCACAATATCACGGTAAATTTGAAGAATATAAACACTTGAAACTTCGAATGATATACGGATACTATCCGGAAGTCGTTTTAAAAGAAACAGAAGCCAAAGATTTATTGAAATTACTCACGCGTTCCTATCTGTATAAAGACATTTTAATCTGGCAAAAAATTAAAAAATCTGACAAACTGATAAAATTACTCCAAGCATTGGCATACCAAATAGGTAATCAAGTATCATATAACGAACTTGGACAACTAACCGGTTTGGATAACGAAACCGTAGAAAACTATATCATTTTATTGGAACAATCTTATGTTCTTTTCAGATTACCGTCTTTTAGCCGGAATTTGAGAAATGAACTCAAACGGTCACGTAAAATTTATTTTTATGATACGGGTATTCGTAACGCACTCATCGGAAATTTTAATAATATCGAACAACGTAATGACGTAGGGGCTTTATGGGAAAATTTCATGATAGCCGAACGGATTAAATTTACGGATTATCACCAAATCTATACCAATAGATATTTTTGGCGTACCCACGCCCAACAAGAAATCGACTATATCGAAGAACGGGATGGCAATTTGTTTGCTTTTGAATTTAAATGGAATACTCTCAAAAAAGCAAAAATACCAAAATCATTTACAGTTGCTTATCCCGGTGCCGAAACCAAAATCATAACACCGGAGAATTATTTAGAATTCATTATGCCGGAATAATAGACTTTTTTGTTACTTTTTTTAAGCAATGCAAAAAACTAAATTTGCTATCTACAATAAGGAAACAACTAAATTCCTCTACTTTTTGCCGGACAACAGGAAAAATGTTACTACTTTTTTTCGTGTTGAGTATTAAATTTTGTAAATTTTGCGATTGCATCCGCAATATTTATACAAATTTTGCGGTTTCTTTTAGAAAAACAACATTCTGCTTACTCCAGTAAGCAAAAATTAATTATATTTGCTTACTATAATAAGCAAAATAACCAACAAATGAAATCTTTATTTGAAAAACAAGAACGATTACTGCAAAATACACCTACAGATTTTGTAAGAAGTATTATGAAAGAAATCGATTGGAACCTTCAACTTATTGGAATAAAAGGGGCACGGGGAGTCGGTAAATCTACTTTATTATTGCAGTATATCAAATTGCACTTATCTCACAAAACAGACAAAGTATTGTATGTCAGCTTAGACAACTTATGGTTTGCCAATAAAAGTATTTATGATTTAGCCGACCGTTTTGTCAAATTGGGAGGCAAACATCTTTTTCTGGACGAAGTGCATAAATATAACAATTGGGCAACTGAAATCAAAAACATTTACGATGATTTTCCTAATCTTAAAATTGTTTTTACGGGGTCTTCATTGTTACAAATTCTCAATGCCAGAGCTGATTTAAGTAGAAGAGCTATAGTTTATACTATGCAAGGATTATCTTATAGAGAGTTTTTAAACTTTGAAACAGGAAGCGATTATGAAAGTATAAAACTCCCTGAACTTTTAGGAAATCATATAAATATAGCCAGAAATATCAATTCAAAAATCAGACCCTTAGCTCTCTTTAATGATTATATACAATACGGCTATTTTCCGTTTTACAAAGAATCAAAAGATTTGTATAGCCTTAGACTAACAGAAATCTTAAATATGATCATCGAGATAGAATTGCCGCAACTACGAAAAGTAGAAGTCGCTTATATCCCAAAAATTAAAGAGTTACTATTAATTATTGCAGAATCTGTTCCTTTTATACCTAATGTCAGTAAACTAAGTCATAAAATTGGTATTAACAGAAATACTTTAGTACAATACCTTTACTTTTTGGAAGAAAGTGGCATTACAAAACAATTGGTAAAAAATAGCTTTGGTATCAGCAAACTGCAAAAACCTCAAAAAATTTACTTAGAAAACACCAATTTTGCCTATACCATTGCACCGGACAACACCAACGCCGGAAATTTACGCGAAACTTTCTTTTTCAACCAATTAGCTTATAGACACAAAGTTACTTATACGGCAGAAACAGACTTTAAAGTCGATAATAAATATTATTTTGAAATCGGCGGAAAAAACAAATCCCGTAAGCAAATTCAAACACTTGACAATGCTTATATCGTAGCAGATGATATTGAATACGGTTTTCAAAACAAGATCCCGCTTTGGCTGTTTGGTTTTTTATATTAATGAATAATATGCCAACTATAAAACAACTAAATTCCGCTATTTTTTGCCGTTTTGAGTATTAAATTTCTGCAAATTCTGCGGTTGCATCCGCAATATTTATACAAATTTTGCGATTACGTTCGTAAAAATTCCTATTTTTTTAAATGCCGGATATAAAAATAACTTTGATAAAATTGGTATAATTATTGTAATTTTACCATAGAAAAATTACCCGTAACATAAATTTAATATTCAATGACAAAATCCGGAACGGATACCGCTATTTTTGCCGGTGGCTGCTTTTGGTGTACCGAAGCTATTTTTAAAGAAATGAAAGGTGTCAAAAGTGCAATACCCGGATATACAGGTGGCAAACGGCCCAATCCCACTTACGAACAAGTAACGACTGGCGCTACAGGTCATGCCGAAGCGGTAAAAATCATTTTTGACCCGTCACTAGTCAGTTATGAAGAACTGTTGCAAATATTTTTCGCTACACATGACCCTACAACTCTAAACCGACAAGGTAACGATGTAGGCACGCAATACCGTTCGGCTGTTTTTTATACCAATGAAAAACAAAAAGAATTAGTAAAAGCATATATAAAATTTTTAAACGACTCGGATGTTTACGATCATTATATTGTAACGGAAGTTGTATCTGCTACTGATTTTTATGAAGCGGAAGATTATCACAAAAATTATTTGGCAAAAAATCCCGAGAATCCGTATTGCCAATATGTAGTATTACCAAAATTGGAGAAATTTAGAAAAGAATTTAAAAACAAAATAAAAAATGAATAAGAACATTAACCTGACAAAATTAGTTTTGAGTTTATTGTTTGACGCTATTGGTATGGCTTCTTTTGTAATACCCGGTGTCGGGGAATTTTCAGATGTTATTTGGGCACCACTTTCCTATTGGCTAATGACAAAAATGTATCCGGGAAAAATAGGACAAGTTAGTGGTGTTATCAACTTTGTAGAAGAAGCTATTCCCGGTTTGGATTTTATTCCGACTTTTACTTTAACTTGGCTTTATGTTACTTTTTTATCAAATAAATAATTTATTAGTTGTTAATTTTCACTAAATCAGATAATTAATTTAATCGAACTAGAAAGAAAAAAATTACTTCAAAAATATTTGTCAAATAAAAATCTTGTTTTATATTTGCATTCGCAAACACGTAGGGCCATTAGCTCAGTTGGTTTAGAGCATCCCGTTTTGCAAACGGGAGGGTTACAAATAAAGAGTTTAGGGCGATTAGCTCAGTTGGTTTAGAGCATCTGCCTTACAAGCAGGGGGTCACTGGTTCGAATCCAGTATCGCCCACAAGATTATAGCCGTAGGAATTTTCTTACGGCTTTTTATTATTCAAACCATGTATTACTGCTATATTTTATACTCGGACATTTTAGACAAATATTAT
>JALVST010000077.1:4554-35824 GCA_027024205.1 Flavobacteriales bacterium
GTCTATTACGAAATTTTTGAGAACAAAACTGATGCTTATGCTCGAGAAAGAGCAATAAAAAAACGCAAGAGTCGTAAATACATTGAAAAATTGATTTCCAGCTTTAATGATTAGCTCAGTTGGTTTAGAGCATCCCGTCTAACAAGACGGGAGGGTCACTGGTTCGAATCCAGTATCGCCCACAAGATTATAGCCGTAGGAATTTTCTTACGGCTTTTTATTATTCAAACCATGTATTACTGCTATATTTTATACTCGGACATTTTAGACAAATATTATATTGGTCACACGAATGATTTAGAAAGTCGGTTAAAAAAACATCTAACCAATCACAAAGGATTTACAGGTTCAGTTTCCGATTGGAAAATAGTCTATTACGAAATTTTTGAGAACAAAACTGATGCTTATGCTCGAGAAAGAGCAATAAAAAAACGCAAGAGTCGTAAATACATTGAAAAATTGATTTCCAGCTTTAATGATTAGCTCAGTTGGTTTAAAGCATCCCGTCTAACAAGACGGGAGGGTCACTGGTTCGAATCCAGTATCGCCCACATCAGTAAAACAAGCTGTAGAAATAGTTCCTTGCAGTTTTTTTTTATTTTATATTGCTATACCCTATACCCGCTTCATCATGTGTCTCTCGACACAGATGGCTCACACACAAGTCTCAAACCTATCAGGTTTTGAAAGCCTAATTTGTTACTTGCTACTCACAATAATGTCAAATCTCCTCTTTTATTTGGTTAATTTTTCCTAATTTTGAAGCGTTTTATAATAAAACTAATCTTTAAAATAATTTTTTCCTATGAGTAATAAAAAACCGACCATAATATGGACCAAAGTAGATGAAGCACCGGCATTGGCAACTTATTCATTGCTGCCAATCGTTAAAGCATTTGTAAAAGCTGCCGGTGTTGATGTAGATACCAAAGACATCTCATTAGCCGGAAGGACACTGGCTAATTTTCCGGACTATCTCAGTGAAGGCCAACGGAAACCGGATGATTTGGCTTATTTGGGAGAACTGACCAAAAGCCAGGATGCCAATATCATCAAACTACCCAACATCAGTGCTTCTATTCCGCAATTGCAAGCTGCCGTGAAAGAATTGCAAGAAAAAGGCTATCCCCTACCCGATTTTCCCGAAGAACCGGCAACAGAAGACGAAAAAGCACTGAGACAACGATTTGCCAAATTATTGGGAAGTGCCGTCAATCCGGTATTACGTCAAGGTAATTCGGACCGCCGTGCCGCAGAAAGTGTTAAAAAATATGCTCAAAAAAATCCGCATAAAATGATGAAACCATGGCCAAAAAATTCCAAAACTCATGTGGCACATATGCAAGCGGATGACTTTTATGGCAATGAAAAATCCGTAGTGATACCGGAAGAAACGGATTTTAAAATTGTGCTAAAAACCGGTAATGGCGACATTGTTTTAAAAAATGGTTTACACGCTTTAAAAGATGAAGTTTTGGATATGACTTATATGAATACCAAGTCATTACAAGATTTTTACAAAGAACAAATCAAAGATGCCAAGGATAAGGATTTGTTGTTCTCATTGCATCTAAAAGCTACCATGATGAAAGTCTCCGATCCCATTATGTTCGGCTATGCAGTCAAAGAATATTATAAAGACGTATTGGAAAAATATGCAGATATTCTGGACCAATTGGGTTTCAATCCTAACAACGGCTTAGCGGATTTATACAAACGTATCCAAAAATTACCGGATGAAAAACATCAAGCTATCGAAAATGATATCCAAAAAGTTTACGACAAACAAGCGGCTTTGGCAATGGTCGATTCCGGTAAAGGTATTACCAATCTACATGTACCTAATAATGTTATTATCGACGCCTCTATGCCGGTAGTGATTAGAGATGGCGGCCATATGTGGAATGCCAAAGGTGAATTACAAGACACCAAAGCGGTTATACCGGACCGTTCTTATGCAGGTATATACCAAGTGGTCATTGAAGATGCACAAAAAAACGGGGCCTTTGACCCGGCTACAATGGGAACTGTACAAAATGTCGGTTTAATGGCCCAAAAAGCCGAAGAATATGGCTCTCACCCAACCACTTTTGAAATACCGGAAAACGGGACGGTCGAAGTCATCGATGCAAAAGGCAATGTATTAAGCCGTCATCAAGTACAGAAAGGTGATATTTGGCGTATGGCACGTACCAAAGACATTCCTATTCAAGATTGGGTAAAATTGGCCGTCAATCGTGCACGTGCCACAGGATATCCCACTATTTTTTGGTTGGATAAAAACCGCGCACACGATGCCCAATTGATCAAAAAAGTGGAAAAATACTTAAAAAACTATGATACAAGCGGATTAGATATCCGTATTATGTCGCCGGACGAAGCTATGAAATTTACTCTGAAACGCGTCCGTAAAGGAGAAAATACCATTTCTGTCACCGGCAATGTTTTGAGGGATTACTTAACCGACTTGTTCCCAATTTTAGAACTCGGCACCAGTGCCAGAATGTTATCTATCGTACCTTTATTAGCAGGTGGTAGTTTATTTGAAACCGGTGCCGGTGGCTCTGCACCGAAACACGTACAACAATTCTTGGAAGAAGGACATTTACGTTGGGATTCCTTAGGAGAATTTTTAGCACTAATGTCATCTTTGGATTTTATCGGTGATAAATATGATAACAAAAAAGCCAAAGTTATGTCCAAAGCCTTGGACGAAGCTGTCGGGGATTATCTCGAAAACAAACGTTCTCCCGGAAGAAAAGCCGGTCAATTGGATAACCGTGGTTCCCATTTCTACTTGGCACAATATTGGGCCAAAGCTTTGGCAAACCAAAATGACGATAAAGAACTAAAAGAGAAATTTTCTCCTGTTGCCAAACAATTAACTGAAAACGAAAGTAAAATATTGAACGAAATAGCAGCAGTTGAAGGTAAACCGGCGGATATAGGCGGTTATTACTTACCTGATGACAACAAAACAGCCACACTCATGCGACCAAGCCGGACTTTTAATGAAATTATCGATAAAATATAAGATTTAGTCACAAAAATTAAGAGGCTGCCACAGACGGACAGCCTCTTATTTTTTTGATATCGAAAATTAATTATCAAACTTCCATACTGTCACCGACAGGTAACAAAATCAGTTCTTTACCGGCTTTATTAAAAGTTTCTCTGGCCTTATCATGATCAATTTCAATATAACCGAAAGTATCATAATGATAACCCAACACACGGTTACACTCTACAAAATCAGCCGCTATGGCGGCACTTTCCATACCCATGGTAAAATTGTCACCGATAGGTAAAACAGCCAAATCCAATTTGGCAAACAGTGGAATAATTTTCATGTCCATTGTCAAACCGGTATCACCGGCAATATAAATGGCTTTACCCTCACTTTCAATAACAAAACCGGCCGGATTACCACCATAACTACCGTCAGCAAAACTACTGCTGTGCCAAGCATTGACCATCGTTACACGACCGAAGTCAAAATTCCAACTACCGCCGTGATTCATCGGATGACCATCGATACCATACTTTGAAAAATAAGTTACAATTTCAAAATTTGATATCAAACGGGCATTGGGATTAGCTTCGGCAATATCTTGCACATCCAATACATGATCTTGATGTGCATGTGTTATCAAAATGTAATCCGCTTCAATATTTTCTACATCTATTTTATCCTTTGCCAAAGGATTTTCGGAAATAAACGGATCAACAACCAATTTTTTTCCATTGGCTTCAATCAACAAACTGGCATGTCCTAAATATGTAATTTTCATAGCTTAATTTTTTAAGGCAAGTTATGATTTTTTGCTCGAAAAGTCAAGGATAAATTAGTTAAAATAAAATGTTGAAAGTGTATATGGAAACATAACCGTGCCTCTGAATTGAAAATGGACATTTCAATAATCTCAGCGACCGGATTTCTCTCCCTCCTTTCGAAGTAGTAACGACTGCCTGTCCCTACTTTCGTAGGGATCGAAATGACATATTAACCAGTTAAATCGATAAAATCAAAACCGTATTCCGAAACGGAGTGGAATCATTAAACTTTTTTGCCGGTAAGCCAAACCAGATTGCAAATAAATCGAAAAATAAGAATAATCACTAAACCTTATTTGTAATCCTGCTAAAAATTCGCCTAAAACATCCCCGTGACGTGATAAATTTCCGGATAAATTATAATCATATCCGGCTCTGACGCCTATATACGGATTAAAATGTCCGTTGGAAACGAAAAAATTCATTTCGCCGAATAATGAAGCACTTGAAAAATTTTGATATGACGTGTAACCGCCACCAACTCCCAAAAATTTTTCTTCATTAAAATCCCAACCCCAAATAGCATTTAAATTAAACGCCGGCACATCACCCGGTTTCAATTCGACGGAATCTTCTGATAAAGTTGATGTATAAAACAACAGACTACCGCCTTCCAACTTTATAAAATGCCTCACATCAGATGCTTCATATTGCGTAAAAGCCACAAAAAAAACAAAGAAAAAAATTAAGGTCAAGAGTTTTTTTAATTTCATAATACCGATTTTTGATTCAAAAATAAGATTTTTTTTAACTCCCCAATTCAAAACCGGTCACTTCGATACAATTTTGCTCCTACGTCGCAAAATCACTCAGTGACCTTCATTTCAACACTCCTCAAATTGAAGTTAGAAGTATAAAGCAAATAATCATCAAGAAACAAAAATTTTCTACAAACTACAAAAATCTAAAATTTAACATCGAAAATCTGATAACTGAAATCAATTAACAACTTTCAACTCTTCAAAACATACACATAAGATTGATAATGTTTGGCATTAAACCAGCAAATTGTTTTAGAACTTACCGGATGTTTTTTTGCAGTATGCAACAAAGCAAAATTCCCTTCGGCTGCAAACCTTACTACATTGATACCGGCACGATTATTAAGCCGGTCTATCGCTTGCATCAACCGGTTATGTTTCTCTAAATTTTGGCCCTCAAATAAAGATAACTGTCTATGTCTTTCAGGTATTAAACCCGAAACCATAACACCGGCTTTTTTGTAAAACATTCCCTCTTTAAAAATATATTTCAATGCCAATTTTGCCGCTTTTATCAAATCTATACTACTGGAAGTCGCATTGACTTGCAAAGTAAAACTATTGGCATAATAAGGATTTTTTTTATCAAATTTATTGGTTCTGACAAAAACCGTTACCAGATTGGCAGCACTCCCTTGCTCCCTTAATTTACGGGCACAAGCCACAGCGAAACTCGACACAGCTTCCGCTACATCATCATAAGTAGATTTGGTTTGGGCAAAAGTCCGGGCGGTACGAATTGCTTTCCGAGGTTCGGGAACAAAAGACATAGGTATACAAGATATTCCCAACAATTCTTGTTTGGTACGCAAACCGTTTACCGACATATTTTTACGAATAAAAGTATCAGGCATACGCGTAAAATCCCATGCAGTTTTTACACCATGATCTTGCAAAAAACGGGAATAACGACGACCGATACCCCATACATCCTCGATAGGCGTCATTTTTAATGCCCGTTCTATTTTATCCGGCGTATCAATCAACGCCACTCCGTTTGTCATATATTTTTTGGCAATTCTATTGGCAATCTTGGCCAGTGTTTTACTGGGACCGAACCCTACACTCACAGGAATACCTATATATTTTAATACTTTTTTTCGCAAAACAGTACCGGTTCGTTTTAAGTCCGTATTATTAAATCCCGAAAAATCGAGAAAAGCCTCATCAATCGAATAAACTTCAATATCCGGCGTAAAATCTTTAAAAATGTGCATCATCCTCCTTGACATATCGCCATAGAGTGCGAAATTGGACGAAAAAGCCAAAACTTTTTGAGTAGCAATCAAATCTTTAATCTCAAAAGTCGGCGTTCCCATTTTGATACCCAAAGCTTTAGCTTCATTACTCCTGGCTATCACAATACCATCATTGTTGGACAAGACAACAATTGCTTTATCACGCAAAGCGGGATTGAAAACCCGCTCGCAAGAAGCATAAAAATTATTACCGTCAACCAAAGCAAACATACCGGAAAGGCTTTTTTACAAAAATAAACAAAAAAGAAAGACCGCCGTATAACTACTGCGGTCCTTCCCTTAACCAAAATAACTCAACTATGAAAAAAAATCTCACGTTTATATCACAACAAAACCCGTGCCAAAATCTATTCTATTTATTTTTTTCTTATGGAAAAACCGGAAATTTATCAAAATTTAACATTTTTTTTAGTTTTACAACCTTAAATAAAAATATTACATAATATAGCGAACTTTTGAATAAAAAACTTAAAATCATCATATATATAATATAATGTATAAACCTGTTTTTTTTACTGATTCCACAGGCTAATCTTAATCATTCATTTTCTAAATGTTATCCACACCCCTTCACAACAGCCAAGAGTGGAGACACGGTGGGCAGTTCAATTCGCTTGTTACGTGACCTCAGTAAATTTTGAAAAAGTTTTCGTTTAAAAATGAAAAACAGCCTTGAAAAATATGTAATTTTGCCGTCATGAATAAAAGAAATTATTTGCAAGAATTGAACGATGCCCAACGGGCACCCGTTACACATATCGAAGGGCCTCTAATGGTCATAGCCGGAGCCGGTTCGGGAAAAACCCGTGTCCTAACCTACCGGATTGCTTACCTGATGGAGCAAGGTATTGACCCATTTAATATTTTATCGCTAACTTTTACCAACAAAGCTGCTCGCGAAATGAAAGAACGGATAGCCGGTATTGTCGGACAAAGCGAAGCACGAAACATTTGGATGGGAACTTTTCACGCTATTTTTGCCCGTATTTTGCGTGAAGAATCCGATAAACTTGGTTATCCGCGAGATTTTACCATCTATGATACCGCCGACAGCTTGCAACTTATCAAACAAGTTATAAAAGATTTAAATCTAGATCCGGATATTTACAAACCAAAACAAATACAAAACAGGATTTCAAAATTTAAAAACAATTTGATTACCGTCCGTGCTTACTTTAACAATCCGGAATTGATGGAAGCCGACCATTATGCCAAACGACCGCAAATGGGAGAGATTTATCGACGCTATGTCGAACGTTGTTTTAGAGCAGGAGCCATGGATTTTGACGATTTACTCCTTAAAACCAATGAATTGCTCACCCGTTTTCCTGAGGTTTTGGCCAAATATCAAAGACGTTTTCAATATATTCTGGTCGATGAGTATCAAGATACCAACCACTCGCAATACTTAATTATTAAAGCCTTGTCAAACCGGCATCATAATCTTTGCGTTGTGGGAGATGATGCTCAGAGCATCTACGGTTTTCGCGGTGCAAATATTCAAAATATATTTAATTTTCAAAGAGATTATCCCGAAGCAATTATTTACAAACTGGAACAGAATTACCGTTCTACTAAAAATATTGTAGGAGCAGCCAATTCTCTGATTGAAAAAAATAAAGACCGGCTACCTAAAATAGTATGGACCGCCAATGAAGAAGGCGAAAAAATAAAAGTCATCCGTACTTATACCGATACCGATGAAGGACGTTTTGTAGCGTCGGACATTTTCGAACATCAGATGCGTTTACAATTGCGTCCGCAAGATTTTGCCATTTTATACCGTACCAATTCACAATCGAGAGCCATGGAAGATGCTTTGCGAAAAAAAGGTATCCCCTACCGCATTTACGGCGGTTTGTCTTTTTACCAACGTAAAGAGATAAAAGATATTTTGGCATACTTACGTTTGGTCATCAATCCCAAAGACGACGAAGCACTCCGGCGTATCATTAATTTTCCGGCACGCGGAATCGGCAATACAACCATGGACAAAATTTTACTTGCCGCAGACAAATACAAAGTTGCCTTATTTGATATTGTTGAAAACGCATCTAAAATAGATATCAATCTCAACCGTGGCACCCAACGTAAATTAGAAGAATTTGCTTTGAAAATCAGAAGTTTTCAAACCCTTGCCAAAGAAAAAGATGCTTTTGAACTTACGGATTATATCATCAAAAATACAGGACTGTTGCAAGAATACCGAAAAGATATTACACCGGAAGGCTTGAGTAAAGTGGAAAACATTCAAGAATTGATGAATGCTATCCAAGATTTTATCGATACCCAAAAAGAAGAACCCGATGCAGACATCAGTTTAACATCTTACCTGCAAGACGTTGCCCTGTTTACCGACTTGGACAAAAAAGACGATAACCCTGACAAAGTAACACTGATGACCGTCCACATGGCAAAAGGTTTGGAATTTCCCTACATTTATATCGTCGGGATGGAAGAAGATTTGTTCCCGTCCGGTATGTCCGTCAATACACGGGCCGAATTGGAAGAAGAACGACGCCTGTTTTACGTTGCCTTGACCCGTGCCGAGAAAAAGGTCACCATTACTTTTGCCGAATCGCGTTACCGCTGGGGTAAACTCAATTATACCGAACCCAGCCGGTTTATCAGTGAAATTGATGAAAAATATTTGAACTTTAATTATTCTTCTTCCGAATTATCAGGTAATCCGTTTCTTGACAGTGATTTGTTTGAGCCGCCAAATCCCGGGCAAGTTAAACAAAAACATTTTGAAAAGAAAAAATTTCAAAACAACAAAAAACCGGTTATCAAAAAAAATCCCAATCCCATGCCTAAAAATCTAAAAAAAATCTCGGAATTAAAACAAGATAACGGGAATGAAAATCCCAATGTAAAAATAGGCGATTGGGTAGAACATAGCCGTTTTGGAAAAGGGCAAATTATTGATTTGGAAGGCAAAGGCTCCAATAGAAAAGCACTGATAAAATTTGAAAAATCCGGCAATAAAAAATTACTGTTAAAATTTGCCAAATTAAAATCCGTCAAAAAATAACTTTTTAACACTAAAAAACAAAAAAAATAAAAAATTATACAAATTATTAACATAAATGTTTTATATTTGTATTTACAACAAAATTACATGAATTCTGAAATCATCAATATAGGTGACGAAATACTAATCGGCCAAATTAATAATACCAATGCACAATGGCTGGCTAAGGAATTGCAAAAATTAGGTATTGAAAACCGGAAAATTTCGGTTATACCGGACCATCCCGGCGATATCCGGAATGCTTTGCATAATACCCGTGCCCGTATTGTTGTGGTAACTGGTGGCCTTGGACCTACTTCCGACGATTTGACCAAACAAAGTATTACGGAATTTTTTGACGACAAACTCGTTTTTCATCCCGAAATAGAAGCACACATCAAACAGATGTTTGCCAAGATAAATTATCCTTATACCGACAACAACAAAGGACAATCATATTTGCCCGGAAAAGCTCAAATCTTATGGAATCATTACGGTACGGCTCCCGGAATATGGATTGAAAAAAACAACAGACTCTTCATATTTTTACCGGGCGTTCCTTTTGAAATGAAACATATTTTTGAAAACGAAGTAGTGCCTAAAATCAAGAAAAAATTTGATTTACCCTACTTATACTACAAAACCGTAACCGTTTTCGGTATTGGAGAAAGTCTGCTTGCAGACAGAATTAAAGAATGGGAAAAAAACTTACCAAACAATATAAAACCGGCTTACCTGCCTCATCCAGGAAGAATCCGTATACGTTTATCAGCCAAAGGACGAGAACTGAATCAACTCAAACAAATTATTGATGAACAAATACAAAAACTTAAAAGTTATATCCCGGACTTGACTGTTTCGGAACAAGTGGAAGATTTGGCCTTGGCTGTCCATCAAAAACTATCAACGACAGGTAAAAAAATAGCCTTTGCAGAAAGTTGTACCGGCGGATTGCTCGTCAGCGGATTAACACAAATCCCGGGTGCTTCCAAATTTTTAATGGGCGGAATAGTCGCTTATCAAACAAACGTCAAAATCAAAACTTTAAATGTGGACCCCGGATTAATCAAAAAATATTCGGTCGTCCATGAAAAAATAGCCTTGTCTATGGCCGAAAATGTTAGAAAAATTATGGGTTCGGATATTGGCATTGCCACGACTGGAAATGCCGGCCCAACCAAAGGTGATAGCGATGCTGAACTCGGAACTTGTATCATTGCAGTTGTTACTGCACAAAATCAGCAAGTTTACAGTTTCAAATTCGGACAACCCAGAGAAAAAGCAGTTAAAAAAACTGTTTCAAAAGCGTATGAATTAATAATAAATTTATAAAATTATAATGAAATCGTTAATTTTTACGAATTTAATTAAACCCATAAAATAAACGCTTGATTTTTTACATTAATTTAAAAAAAAACGTATCTTTGATGATAAGTTTTTAATAGAAATAAATATATTTTTAATTAAAAATAACGCACGCACAAAACTAAACACCAAATTATGAAAAAAAGACTACTTCTTTTATTAATTGCGGCATTTTTACAATCTTTCGCTTTATTGCCTCCACCTCAACCGCAAAATGATACGGATTCAACACCCGTCAATACACCTATCAACCAACCTGCTCCCGGTGTTTTAGCTAATGACACGGATCCGGACGGAGACACTTTACAGGTAATCAGTTTTAATATTAACGGTGTTAACCATCCTCCGGGTATTCCCGTAACAATTCCCGGTGTCGGTACTTTTATCTTAAATGCCAACGGTAGTTATACTTTTAACCCTGTTAACGGTTTTACGGGAACCGTTCCGGTCATCACATATACCGTCAATGACGGAACATCATCCGCAACAGCAACTTTAACCATAACCGTTGGAAATTCCAACAACACGCCACCTGCACCACAAGATGATTATGCAACTGTCATTCAAAATACAACTTATACGGAAAATGCCCCCGGATTGTTATCCAACGATAGTGACCCCGACGGAGACCCATTGACAATTACCTCCTTTACTGTAAACGGTAATACCTATACCGCCGGAACAACAGCACATCTTGCACAAGGAGATTTAACTATCAACGCCGATGGTAGTTATACTTTTGTGCCGGCCAACGGTTACACGGGTAATTTACCAACAGTAACTTATACCGTTAGTGACGGACAAGACACGGCTGACGGTAATTTACATATAACCGTCAGATCCAATACAGGCCCCACTGCAAACGATGATAGTTATACTACACTAATCAATACAACTATAAACCAAAATGCAGCCAACGGTCTTTTGTCCAATGACTCTGACCCTGACGGCGATCCGCTGACTATCACATCCATAGCCATTGGATCAAATACCTATCAACCGGGTACAACCATTACGCTCCCACAAGGAAATTTAACCATTAATGCAGATGGTAGCTTTACTTTTGTGCCAGCCAACGGCTATACAGGAACTCTTCCGACCATAGTCTATACCGTTTCTGACGGTTCGGAAGTTGACACAGCTAATCTTACCATAACCGTACGGGATAATAATCCGCCCAACTTACAAGATGATGAAGCCGTAACACCGCAAGGGACAACTTTAACCGCGACCGCTCCCGGTGTATTAGCAAATGACTCCGACCCCGACGGTGATACATTAACAGTGGTTTCTTTCGAAGTAAACGGTACGACATACAGCCCCGGAACAACTGTTCATCTGGCAGAAGGAGATTTAACCCTAAACGCAGATGGTAGCTATACCTTTGTGCCCGCCTCAGGTTTTGTAGGTTTTGTACCAACCGTGACTTATACCGCTTCCGACGGTTATGATACGGCCACAGCCGATTTAGATATTATTGTTGATTATGTTAATACCGACCCGGAAATAACCGTCAGTAGTTGTAACCAAGGTTATACCACCTCAGGTTATTACAAGATTTATTATACCGTACACGTTTTCAATCACAGTTACGCTTACGGAGCACAAAACCTGCAAATTTTTAATGACTTGAATGCCGTTTTCGGTAACGGATGTATCGTTGACATAGACAGACAAGGTTTGAGTTCGGGTAATACATTGCAAAACAGTACAGATCCCGTTATGTACAACGGAAGTTCATGGGATACCAATGAATATGATGAAACAGACCCGACCCCCGGACAACAAGGTATTTTTAATGCCGCTACCGTTGCCAACAACATTTTATATCCCCGGCAATATATCGATTTTCAAGTTTGTCTTTTAATTGATCCCAATTGTGCCGGTGGTGCCGGTGTCGGTTCCGGAAACGGGGTAACCTTCGATAATGTTTTTCAATTGACGTCCTCAATTGGAAACGCTACAACTCATATTTCTATCAGTGATTTTCATACAACCCAAACAACCGTTGCGGCCGGAATCTATATTCCAGTTGACACACCACCTATTAACCCGGACGGGACTTATGATTTTGACTTGGTAGTAACAATTGCCAATGACGGAAGTGCATCAGCTAATAATGTTCAATTTTTCTTACCTTTATACGAATTTACCTCACAAGGTATCCCAATCAATGTGCAAACTATCAATCAGACCGGAGGGCCGGCGTTGGCCGTCAATCCAAATTATGACGGGGGAGATAACACAGGTACCAATACCGGAATTTTGGCCAATAACCAGAGTTTACCCCCTAATGCAACCGCTACATTCAATATTCATTACAATGTAGGCCCTACCCCTTTTAACGGAGATTTACCCTTTCATGCCCCTAACCCGAGTATGACCCAAGGTAATGCGGATGTTATCTTACCGGGAGGTGGCGGACTCGAAAATCCCGCACAACAATCTTATGTTATCTGGTCTGATAGTCAAGGAGACCATTTAGACCGTTATTATGCCCTTAACAATTTAACCGATGTACCGTCATCGGAATGGCAATGTACCTGTGATACGAATGGTATTACTTTAAATTACAATATCCAATTGGATGTCGTTAAAGAAATTATCAACGACGTGCCTGCCGCCAGTAATTTACGCGGTAACAGGGAAATAACTTTCAGAATAACTGCATCCAACCAAAATACTTCCAATGTCCAATTGGAAAACCCCGTATTAATGGATGATTTGACAAACATATGTGGCGCCGCTCAAATTGTCGGCGTTACCTCACCGCCCAGCGTCACCGCATCATCAGCTTTTGTTACACCAAATACCAATCCAAATTATAACGGCGTCACAGATATTCAGATTTTTGACAACAGTTCCGGTATTATCAAACCAGGAGAAAGTGTAACTATTGAATTTACCGTAGAATTTGACGATCCATGTTTCGGGCTTAACGAAGCTGTTTTCTCCGGTAATGATCCTTCCGGAAATAGCCCGAATACCATCAGAGATGCTGTTGAAGTACTGGTTTATCCTGATTTTGATAACGACCATTTACCGGATAATGTTGATATTGACGATGATAATGACGGAATATTGGATGTCGATGAAGCTTGTGAAGGGTTGCGAGGCGAATACTACGGTACAAACGATTGGGTTCAAGATGTTTTCGGAGCCTTAAAACATATCTATAACAATACCCCGAAAGCTACATTTATTGCTACCAATACACATTTTCATCCGGGAGGTGGTCGACTGGGATGGTGGAACCATTTACAACATTTTCTCGGTCCCGATGCCAGTAGCTTGGATAACGACCCACCTAACAACTACCGTGGGATTATCCGTTTGACCGGTTATGTCTATCTGGAAGCAGGTAATCATAATTTCAGAGTCAGAGCTGATGACGGATACCGTATTAAAGTTAACGGAAATATTGTTGCTATCAGAGATAGTAACGGACCTGCCATTTCACAAACTTTCCCTTCATTTAACATTTCGCAAACCGGATATTATCCCATAGAAATAGTTTATTGGGACGCCGGCGGACATTACGAATTAAATGTAGAAGAGAAAAAACTCGGTGGTAATTATCATAATTTGGATACCTCCAATACGCTCCGTGATTGTGATATGGATAACGACAATCATACCAACAATGTCGATTTGGACACCGATAATGACGGTTTGACCGATATTTTTGAAGCCGGTGGTACCGATACCGACCAAGACGGCCAAGTAGATTATCCAACCCCCGGTAACCCTATCACTATGACCGATGCCGACCAAGACGGTTTGGCTGATGCTTATGACCTGAATCAAGGTGGAACGCCAATCCCCAATCCCGATTCTGACGGTGACGGTCATCCCGATTTCAGAGATATCGATTCTGACGGTGACGGTATAGTCGATTATATTGAAGCACAAACAACCTTCGGACCTATCTTCCTTTCGGGAACAGATGTCGATGGAGACGGATTGGATGATTCTTATGACACCGATAATTTATTGGATTTGGTAATCGGAGGTATGAACGGAACTTATATTATTCCTGTCAATACAGACGGTACCGATGAACCCGATTATTTGGATGATAATTCCGATAATGATGCCGATTCCGACCTCTTGGAAGGTTGGGATACCGATAACGACCATGTCGCCAATACCAACCCTTCGGGTATTGATGACGACCAAGACGGGCTGGATGACGCCTTTGACAATAACCTTTCTTTGGCTGACCCGACTAACGGACTTCAAACCGCTTACAATTTCCCCGACTTGGATACCCCCGGAGGAGACAGGGATTGGCGTGAACAATGTGCTAAACTTGAAGTACTAAAAGATGACGGTTATCCTTATACATCACAAAATCTTATGGTTGGAGATGTGATTACTTATCAAATTACCGTAAACAATGCCGGCACCGTTCCTTTGAATAATATAACCCTGACCGATGCCAATGCTACTATTGTCGGTAGTAACCCTATTTCAACTATCCAGCCATACAGCTCCGTAACCGTCTTGGCTACACACACCGTTACACAAGCCGAACTAGATGCCGGACAAATTGTAAACTCAGCTACCGCTTCAACAACTTATAACGGTGCCAATGTATCCGATGTATCAGACGATACGGATCCTGCTTCACCGGGCAATGATGATGATCCGACCATCACATTTTTAACCCCACAACCCGAAATAACCGTTACCAAAGATGACCAAATGCCTTATTTACCACAAAATATCACTTTGGGACAAACGATTACCTACCAAATTATCGTTCAAAATACGGGTAATGTAACTGTTAACAATATTGTGGTAACTGATGCCAATGCGCAAATTCAAGGCAATCCGGTAATCAGTACTTTGGCCCCTAACGATACAGCCATCTTGACAGCAACCCACGTGGTAACACAAGCTGAAATAGATGCCGGCTATGTCAGTAATCAAGCTGTCGGAACTTTTACCTATGACGGCACCGTTTATTCAGATTTATCCGATGATTTGGACCCCAGTTCTCCCGGAGGAGATGATGATCCTACTATAACCAATATCAGTCAAAATCCAAGTCTCGAAATTACTAAAAACGACCAATTACCCTACACACCGCAAAACCTGGCAGTAGGAGATGTCATTACTTACGAAATTTTAGTAACCAATACGGGTAATGTTACCTTAAATTTGGTAACCGTAACCGATAATAATGCCACTTTTAACGGGGCTAACACCCTTACCAATTTAGCTCCCGGAGCAACAGGCCGTATCCTTGCCCAACATACCGTTACACAAGCCGATTTGGATGCCGGACAAATTAGTAACTCCGCAGTGGCTTCAACGGATTTCAACGGTTCAACCTATTCAGATACATCGGATGATACCGATACCGCATCACCTGGGGGTGACAATGACCCGACCATAACATTCCTCGTCCAAAATCCACAAATTGAAGTAACTAAGGATGACAATTTTACCCTTTTACCTCAAAATCTCAATCCCGGAGATGTCATTCAATATGATATTGTCGTTACCAATACGGGTAACGTAACCCTCTACAATATTTCCTTGACAGATAATAATGCCAACTTTACCGGTAGCAATTCCATAGCACAACTTGATGTCAATCAATCCGAAACCATAACAGCCGAACACACTGTTACTTTTGCTGACATTGATGCCGGACAAGTAATAAATTCCGCGACAGCTACGGTTAACTTCGGCACCCAAGTTATAACGGACATTTCGGACGACCCCGATCCCGCTTCAGCTAACGGAAATGATGATCCTACGGTTACACTGATCAGTCAAGTGCCCGAATTAACCGTAACAAAAGACGACGGTTATCCTTATACTCCTCAAAACCTGGTAGTAAATGATGTCATTACCTATACGATAACCGTTACCAATACCGGAAATGTTACCTTGAACAATATTACGGTTACAGACCCCACTGCGACCATTGTTTCCGGTACCCCTATCGGAACATTGGCTCAGGGCGATTCAGCTACCGTTATTGCGACATATACTGTTACCCAAGCCGATATTGACAACGGTCAAGTAAGTAATACCGCTATTGCCTCTGTTGGATTTAACGGTAATACCGTTCAAGATTTATCCGATGATACCGATGCAGCGGCAGGTCCCGGAGATGACGACCCGACCATTACATTAATCGGGCAAAATCCCGAACTGACAGTAACCAAAGACGATAACTTACCATATACCCCTCAAAACCTGTCTGTTGGTGATGTCATTACCTACAACATTACGGTTACAAATACCGGAAATGTTGCCTTACACAGTATTGTTGTGTCCGACCCGAATGCCAATATTCAAGGTAGTAATACCATACCGGTACTCAATGTCGGACAATCGGAATCTTTAACGGCAACACATACGGTTACACAAGCCGAAGTGGATAACGGTGAAATAGTTAATCAAGCTACCGCAACAGTCGTTTATAACGGGGTCAGTATCTCAGACCTTTCAGATGATACAGATTTGGCTTCGCCTCCCGGCGATGACGATCCGACCATTACCAAAATAATCCAATCACCGGATTTGGAAGTGACCAAAGATGACCAATTGGCTTACACTCCCCAAAATTTAAATGTCGGCGATGTCATTACCTATCATATCTTTGTTAAAAATACCGGTAATATCACCCTTAGCAATATTACGGTATCCGATTCAAATGCTACAATAGTAAGCGGTAATCCTATCTTGAATTTAGCACCGGGATTAACCGCTATGGTGGTTGCCGAACACGTCGTAACCCAAGCCGATATCGATGCAGGACAAATCAGTAATTCCGCTGTAGCTTCAACGGACTTTAACGGTCATACTTATTCCGATACATCAGACGATTTGGATACAGCGTCCCCTCCCGGTGATGACGACCCGACTATTACCTTCTTGGTTCAATCTCCCGGTTTGATTGTAACCAAAGATGACCAATTGGCATATATCCCTCAAAACCTGGCTGTCGGAGATGTTATTCATTACAAAATTTACGTAACCAACACCGGAAACGTCACTTTAAACAATGTCATCGTCAATGACAACAATGCTACCATTAACGGAAGCAATGTTATACCCACTATTGATGTCGGCCAAACTGAAGTCATTGATGCCGAACATACGGTAACTTTGGCAGAAATCAATGCCGGACAAGTAAGTAACAGCGCTACAGGAACCGTCACCTATCATAACGTGAATTATTCCGATGTTTCTGACGATACAGATCCCAATGCGCCTGCCAATGACGACGACCCGACGATTACTTTTATTGCTCAAATTCCGGAAATCACACTTACCAAAGACGACCAACTGGATTATAACCCGCATAATTTGGCTCCGGGTGACGTTATTGCTTACATCATAACGGTTACCAATACGGGTAATGTCACCTTGAATAATATAACCGTAACCGATGCCAATGCTACCATAACATCCGGTCTGCCTATTTTGAGTTTAGACCCGGGACAATCGGCAATAGTCACAGCCACACATACCCTAACTCAAGCCGAAATCAACAACGGTTTTATCAGTAACAGTGCAGAAGGATCAGTTACATATAACGGTAATAATATTACGGATATATCCGATGATACTGACCCGCAATCACCAGGTGGTGATGATGACCCGACTATTACCTACATAGGACAAAATACATCACTTGAAGTAACCAAAGACGACCAATTGCCTTACAATGCACAAGACCTGAATGTCGGTGATGTTATTACATATCTGATCACAGTCAAAAATATAGGGAACATCAGTTTGCACAATATTCACGTGACCGATAATAACGCAACGATTCAAGGCAATAATTTGATCGCTACTCTCAATCCCGGCGATACTCAAACATTGACAGCAACTCATGTTATTACACAAGGCGAAATAGATGCCGGTGAAGTTATTAATACAGCCATCGCAACTGTAACGGTAGGCGGTATTCAATATACCGATATGTCAGACGATACCGATCCCAGTTCGCCTTCCGGTGACAATGATCCGACTATAACGCATATTCGTCAAGTGCCTGTTTTAACGGTCATAAAAGACGATAATTTACCTTTGAACACACCTCAAAATCTGAATGTCGGCGATGTTATCAATTACGATATTACGGTAACTAATGATGGTAATGTCACCCTGCCCTCAATCAATATGATTGACAACAATGCCATTATCACAAGTGGTATGCCCATTCAAAATTTACCGCCGGGTATCACAGCTCACCTTACGGCCCAACATACCGTGACACAAGCCGATATCAATGCCGGTTATGTCAGTAATTCGGCCGTTGCCTCGGCACAGTATAACGGCTTAACTTATACCGATGCTTCCGATGACGCCGATCCCGATTCACCTTCGGGTAACGATGATGCAACCATTACCAATATTGTTCAAAATCCGTCTATCGAAGTAACAAAAGATGACAGATTGGCATATTTACCGCAAAACCTTGCCGTTACCGATGTTATCACTTACGATATAATCGTTACGAACACAGGAAATGTAGATTTGCATAATATCGTAGTAACCGACCCCGGTGCCACTATCCAGGGATTAAATATAATTCCTAATTTACAGGTCGGTCAGTCGGCTACTTTAACGGCAACACACGTCGTTACGCTTGCCGATATCAATGCCGGACAAGTAAGTAATTCGGCAACAGCATCTTGTAATTTTAATGGTCAAATTGTTTCCGATATATCGGATGATACCGATGTCAATTCACCTAACGGTAACGACGACCCGACTATCACATTTATCGTCCAAACCCCTGAATTAATGGTAACCAAAGATGATAATTACGACTATACTCCGCAAAACTTACACGTCGGAGATGTCGTCGTTTATCAAATAAATGTTGTCAATACCGGTAATGTTACTTTGAACAACATCACGGTTAACGACCCTAATGCAACAATTATTTCAGGTTCGCCCATAACAAGCTTGGATCCGGGAAGCGCCGCTACTATTATAGCCAACCATACCGTAACACAAGCGGATATCGATGCCGGACAAATTGCAAACCAAGCTATTGCTCAAACAACCTTTAACGGAAATAATGTCAGTGATCTATCCGACGATACGGATACACAATCACCGGGCGGTAGCGATGATCCGACAATCACATTCATTACCCAAAATCCGTCTTTGACTTTAACCAAAGACGACGGAATGGATTATTCCGAACAACATCTCAATGTCGGTGATGTCATTACCTACACTATCCTTGTTCAAAATACCGGCAATGTAACGTTAAACAATATCATTGTTACGGACAGTAACGCCAATATCCAAGGCAGTGGTATTATTAACAGCTTAGGACCAAACGATGTTGCGCAAATATTGGCTACCCATACCGTTACACAAAACGAAATCAACGCCGGTATCATCAGCAATTCGGCAAACGGTCAGGTTAACTTTAACACCAATACCATTACCGATGTATCCGATGATACCGATCCTTCCTCTCCTTCCGGAGACGATGACCCGACAATTACTCATTTATACCGTTACGGTGGTGTGGAATTGACCAAAGACGACCAATTGCCATACACCGCACAAAACTTGAACGTCGGAGATGTGATTACTTATCAAATCAATGTTACCAACACCGGTAACGTTACTTTGAGTCTGGTTACCGTATCAGATAACAACGCCAATATTGTCAGCGGTAATCCCATCACCGATTTACAACCCGGGACCACTGCTGTTGTAACGGCTCAACATGCTGTTACACAAGCTGATATCGATGCCGGAGAAATTATCAATCAAGCTTCTGTTGTAACATCTTTCAACGGACAAAATTATTCCGACCTATCTGATGACACAGATCCCGATTCACCCACCGGTGTGGATGACCCGACTATCACGCATATTGCTCAAAATCCGCAATTTGCCATTACAAAAGATGACGGATTACCATACTTCAACCAAAATATTCAAGTTAACGATGTAATCAATTACGTCATCAATGTTACCAATACCGGAAATGTAACCTTACACAATATCGACTTGTCGGACAATAATGCTAACTTTATCGGGAGTCACATTATAACCGACTTGAACGTCAATCAAACAGTCAGTGTTAATGCCAGCCATCTTGTAACACAAGCAGACATCGATAACGGTGTTATCAGTAACACCGTAACCGGTATTACAAGTGTTTTAGGTAATGATGTAACCGATGTTTCCGATGATGCGGATACCAATTCACCGCCTAATGATGACGACCCTACATTGACATTTATCGCTAGAAATCCGGAATTGACCTTTACCAAAGATGATAACTTACCATACATACCGCAAAATTTGAATGTCGGCGATGTTATCATTTACAACTTGACCCTTGTCAATACCGGTAATGTTACCCTTACCGATATAGATGTCACGGACAACAATGCCGTTTTGGCTTCAAATACACACATAACCCAAATGGATCCGGGCGCAACGGTAAGTATTTCCGCAACACATACCATAACCCAAGCGGATATTGATACCGGTATGGTAAGTAACTCGGCAGTAGCCCAATGTACATTTGACGGTAATACCGTTATTGATATTTCTGATGATACCGATAACATGTCACCGAGCGGTCCAGACGACCCGACTATTACACAATTGATTCAAACGCCTGAATTGACGGTTACCAAAGATGACCAGTTATCATACAATCCTCAAAATTTGCAAGTAGGCGATATCATTCATTATAATATTGCCGTAACCAACAGTGGCAATGTTACGCTTCAAAATATCGTTGTGTCCGATGATAACGGCACTATCACAGGTAACAGTCTCATTACGAGTCTGGCCCCCGGAGATACATTTAACACAACTGCCGAACACGTTGTAACACAAGCTGATATTGATGCCGGAATAATTATCAATCAGGCTACAGCCACCACACAATACAACGGTAACACTATTTCGGATTTATCGGATGATTTAGATCCGAGTGCGCCTACCGGTGATAATGACCCGACTGTAACACATATTGTTCAAAATCCGTCTATCGTCATTACCAAAGACGATCAACTGCCATATTCTGTCCAAAACTTGGCTGTCGGAGATGTTATTCAATATATCATTCAAGTAACCAACACCGGTAATGTCACCTTCCCGTTGGCAACCGTAACGGATAATAATGCAAACATTGTCAGCGGTAATCCGGTTAACAATTTGGTGCCGGGCAATACGGTAACAATCATTGCCAACCACACGGTTACCCAATATGATTTGGATTTAGGACAAATAGTTAATTCTGCCCAGGTCACAACCGAATTTAACAATCAGGCATATATTGACATTTCAGATGATACGGATCCCGATTCACCTGCCGGTGATGATGATCCGACTATCACACATTTGTATCAAAACCCCGTTTTGGTTATTACAAAAGACGACCAATTGCCGTATAGCAATCAAAATCTGATTGTAGGAGATGATATTAATTATAACATTTACATAACAAATAACGGTAATGTTACCCTTACCGATATAGTCATTTCCGACAACAATGCCATTATTTCAGGTAGTAATGCTATTGCCAATTTGCCTCCTGGACAAACAGCAACCCTGCAAGCCACTCATACAGTTACCCAAGCTGATATCAATAATGGCGAAGTGGTCAATTCCGCTACCGGAGCTTGTATGTTTAACAATGTCAGTATTACCGACATGAGTGATGATACCGACCCGTTTGCACCAGGTGGTCCCGACGATCCTACAATTACACATATTGCTCAAAATCCGGAATTGACTTTAACCAAAGACGACCAGTTGCCATATACGCCACAAAACTTGAACGTTGGCGATATCATAACATATAATATTGATGTTACCAATACAGGTAACGTAACTTTGGACAACATTAATGTAGGCGATACGAATGCCGCCATTATTTCAGGGAACCCTATCGTTACTTTGGAACCCGGCTATACCCAAACCGTTGTAGCAACCCATACGGTTACACAAGCCGATATCGATACGGGATATATCGTCAACAGTGCCGTCGGTTCTACAAGTTTTAACGGTAATGCCGTTAATGATACTTCCGACGATACCGACCCGATGTCTCCTGCCGGAGATGCCGACCCTACAGTCACAACCATACGTCAAATCCCTGATATTACCGTTTATAAAGACGACCAGTTGGATTATACGTCGCAATTATTAGCTGTGGGTGATACGATTAATTACAATATAATCGTCGTCAATACCGGAAATGTCACCATTCAAAACATCAACGTTCAAGATACCAATGCGCAAATTACCGGAAGCCACATCATACCGAGTATGATACCCGATGAAGTTGTAACCTTAAATGCGACACATATTATTACACAAGCCGATATTGATGCCGGTGAAGTGATTAATTCTGCTACGGCAAGTCTGCAATACAACGGTATTTCGGTTTCCGACGTTTCGGATGACACGGATTTATCCTCTCCGTCAGGACCTGATGACCCGACAATTACCCATCTGCTGCAAGTCCCCGAAGTAACCGTTACTAAAAACGATAACTTGCCTTATACGGACCAAAACTTGCAAGTAGGAGATGTTATTACTTATGAAATTACCGTTCAAAATACCGGTAATGTCATATTGAGCTTAATCAATGTCAGTGATGACAATGCCAATATTACCAGTGGTAACCCCATTTCCAACTTATATCCGGGTAATTCGGCGATAGTATTAGCCGAACACGTCGTCACACAAGCCGATATCGATGCCGGACAAGTTGTTAATCAAGCCATAGCAACGATAACTTTCAACGGTTTGACATATTTGGAATTGTCCGATGACACGGATCCCGACTCTCCTTCCGGAGACCACGATCCGACCGTTACCCATATCGCTCAAAATCCTGTTATCAATTTGACCAAAGACGATCAATTGCCGTATTCCGCTCAAAACCTGTCTGTTGGAGACGTTATTACTTACAATATAACCGTTTCCAATCAAGGCAACGTAACGCTGAGCAATATTTTGATAACGGATAACAATGCAACAATCAGTGGTAATGCCGGCTCTTTTGCTACACTCGTAGTAGGACAAACCGAAACTATTCAAGCCACTCATGTTGTAACCCAAGCCGATATCAATGCCGGATATGTTAGTAATTCGGCAACCGTTACCTCAGACTTTGACAACAATGCCATAACGGATATCAGTGACGATACCGATCCCTTCGCACCGGGAGGTCCGGACGACCCGACCATAACACATATTATCCAAAATCCCGGGTTGACCGTGACCAAAGACGACCAATTGCCTTATGGCCCGCAAAATTTGAATGTCGGTAGCGTTATCACATATAATATCTATGTTACAAACAGTGGTAATGTCACTTTAAACAATATCAATGTTACCGACAATAATGCCTCTATTGTTTCCGGTAATCCTATCAGTACATTAGAACCGGGACAAACGGAAATTGTCGTGGCCACACACACCATTACACAAGCCGATATAGATGCGGGTTTTGTTTCAAATAGTGCTGTTGCCGTAACCGACTTTAACGGCACCGCCGTATCGGACGTATCCGATGATACGGATCCGCTGTCACCGGCCGGTAATGATGATCCGACTATTACACACATTACCCAAAATCCTGAAATTACGGTTGTAAAAGATGACCAACTGGATTATACCGACCAAAGTTTGAGTGTCGGTGATATTATTACCTATCAAATTATCGTTCAAAATACCGGTAATGTTACATTGCAAAACATCACTATTCAAGATGCCAATGCACATATTAACGGTAATAATATCATCAACTCTCTGGCACCTAATGATACCTTTACACTTACAGCTACTCATACGGTAACCCAAGATGATATCAATAACGGTGAAATTATCAATCAAGCAATCGCTTCAACCCAATTTGACGGACAAGCCGTTACCGATTTGTCTGACGATTTGGATTTGTATTCACCGACAGGTCCCGATGACCCGACTATCACCCATATACTGCAAACGCCGTCACTTTTGGTTACAAAAGACGACCAATTGCCTTATGCGGCTCAAAACTTGCAACCCGGTGATATTATAACATACCGTATTTTAGTCAAAAATACCGGTAATGTAACCTTGAATTTAATCACCGTTACCGATGGTAATGCCAATATTTTAAGCGGTAATCCCATATCAGGATTGACGCCTAACAATACGGCTATCATTATAGCAGAACATATTGTAACCCAAGCGGATATTGATGCCGGACAAATTATCAATCAAGCAACAGCCTCCACTACTTTTGACGGATTGATAATTAACGAATTGTCTGATGACACCGATCCCGATTCGCCTGCCGGTGATCATGACCCGACAGTTACAACAATTGCCCAATATCCTGAAATTACTATAACCAAAGACGACCAATTGCCGTACACAGACCAAAGTCTCAATGCCGGTGACGTAATCACATATAACATTGTGGTAACCAACACCGGAAATATCAGTTTGGCACATATTGAAGTCACCGATGCCAATGCGCAAATACAAGGTAATAATATTATTCCCAATTTGGCACCCGGCGACTCACAAACCCTTACGGCAACTCATACTGTAACTCAATTGGAAGTTGATACCGGAGAAGTTATCAACCAAGCAAGTGGTTTGACTAGCTTTAACAATACAGATATCACAGATTTATCTGATGATACCGATGTTAATTCACCTATTGGTGATGATGATCCGACTGTTACACATATCCTCAGAACCCCTGTACTGACTGTTTTAAAAGATGACCAGCTGGATTATTCAGACCAAAATTTGGTTGTAGGAGATGTTATTCATTATACCATTACCGTAAGAAACGATGGTAATATTACATTGAGTAATATCCAAGTCAATGATGCCAATGCCAATATTATCTCCGGAACACCTATTTTGGTCTTAAATCCCGGAGACAGTGCGACCGTTCTTGCTGAACATACGGTAACCCAAGCAGATATCGATGCAGGAGAAATCAGTAATTCGGCTATTGCAGAAACCGATATCGGTAATAATAGCATTGTTTCGGATATTTCCGACGATACCGATGTCAATTCACCGTTAGGACCGGATGATCCGACCATTACACATATTGTTCAAACCCCGGAATTGACGGTAACCAAAGACGACCATTTGGATTATAATCCTCAAAACCTGTCAGTCGGTGATGTTGTAAACTATCAAATAGTAGTTACCAACTCTGGCAACGTGACATTATACAACATAACCGTTAGTGATAACAATGCAACCTTTACAGGTTCAAGTACCATTACACAACTTGACCCGGGAGACTTTGCTATCGTAGATGCTACACATATTGTCACCCAAGCCGATATCGATGCCGGTCAAATTGTCAACCAAGCAACGGCCAGAGCTTTCTTTAACGGCTTGCAAATTACAGATTTGTCCGATGATACCGGTAATACCGGACCGGATAACGGTAATGATGACCCGACTATCACACTCATAGCACAATATCCCGGTATTGTTATTACCAAAGATGATCATTTGCCATATACCCCACAAAATATGGCCGTAGGAGACGTTATCAATTACGAAATAGCTGTAACCAATATAGGAAATGTTACCTTTAATGCGGCTAATGTCCAGGATGTAAATGCTAATATTACAAGTGGTAATCCCGTGACCAATTTGACACCGGGTTCCACAGCTATCGTCTTGGCACAACATTCCGTGACACAAGCCGACTTGGATGCCGGGTATTTTGATAACTCCGCCATAGTTACGGCTGATTTTAACGGAGTTACTTATTCCGACGTATCTGATGATACCGACCCCGATTCTCCAATCGGACCGGATGATCCGACCAGAACAAATTTTGTACAAACGCCTGAAATTACCATCTTGAAAGATGACAATTTACCTTTTACCGCTCAAAATCTGTTCGTCGGGGACCAAATCAATTATACCATTTCGGTTACCAATACCGGAAATGTAACCTTAACCGATGATATTACATTGACCGATGCTAATGCTATATTGAGTACCGGTACAATAACCGGTGGCCTGACAGTAGGACAATCCCAAACTTTAACGGCCACTCATATCGTGACACAAGCCGATATCGATGCCGGTGTTATTCTGAACACGGTTCACGGTGAAACATCATTCGGACATATCAATGTCATTGATGACTCTGACGATACCGATCCGTTATCACCGGCCGGTGACGATGACCCGACCCAAACATTCATCTCTCAAACCGTTGATTTTGAAGTAACAAAAGATGATAATTTACCTTACGATGAACAAATATTAAATGTAGGAGATGTTATCAATTATGACATTTACCTCACCAACAACGGAAATGTTACATTGACCAATATTTTGATAACCGATGACAATGCTATCATTTTATCCGGTAATCCCGTGCCCAGCTTGGCACCCGGTGATACGGCACATATTACGGCTATGCACACCGTAACCCAAGCGGATATCGATGCCGGTCAAGCCGTAAACCAAGCGGTTGGTTCAACCAATTTCTTGGGAACGGTTTACGAAGACCTTTCGGATGACACAGATCCATTGTCACCGGTAGGCGATGACGACCCGACCATTACACACATCAAGAAATTCTCGGGCGTTTCATTGACTAAGGTTGGTCATATCAGTACCACCAATATGATTTGTCCTAAACCAGGAGAATTGATTATCTATACTTTTGAAGTAAAAAATACCGGAAACCAAAATATTTCAAATGTCGAAATTCAAGATCCTCAAATAGCCACACCCATCACATATGTCAGTGGCGATGTGGACGGCAATAATATGTTAGGACAAAATGAAATCTGGATCTTCAACGGTACTGTGCCGTTAGATCAAAATATGATAGATACGGGATATTTTGAAAATCAAGCTGTTGTACACGGTATTGACCCTCAAAATATCAGTGTTTCTGACATTTCGGATGATCCGACCGATCCGACCGATGTTGACATCAATAACGATGGGGACCCTGATGATATCACCCATACGGATATCCCGCAACATGCCGATTTGATTTTGCTCAAAGAAGGTCATTTCAACGATGAAAACGGTAACGGATTGGCTGATGAAGGTGAAACTATTACTTACACCTTTACTGTTAAAAACCGTTGTAATGTAACCATTCACGATATCAGCGTCACCGATCCGCTTATCGATGTCAATCCGGCACAAATAACCCTTGGCGCCAATGGTGTTGATGATCATACATTCTCGGGCACTTACATCATTACCTTGGCAGATATTGAACGCGGTTATGTCGAAAATTCGGCTACAGCCACAGGATATGATGTAAATAATAATGTCATTACCGATATCTCTGACGATCCTAATAACTACACGGATGTAGATGTTGAAAATGATAATGAACCCGATGACCCGACAGTTGTCAAAACACCAAACATCAAAATCTTTGATGTATTTACACCTAACGACGACGGCTTAAACGACCACTTCTATATCATCGGTATAGAAAGTTTCCCTAATTCCGTTGTCAAAATTTACAGCCGTTGGGGTAATTTGATTTACCAAACAACCGGCTACAATAATACTAACAACTATTGGGACGGATACGAACAAGGTGACAAGAAAAATAAATTACCGACCGGTGTCTATTATTATGTTATCGATTTGGGTATTCCCGATGTTGAAAACATATTTACAGGTTCCGTTTATTTAAATAGATAACACACACAAACACAATTAAATATGAAAAAGTTACTTTTTATCCTCGTTTTGCTTATTAACGTTTTTTTTAATAAAACGTACGGGCAACAAGATGTTCAATTTTCGGAATATATGTATAATCCGATTGCCATAAATCCTGCATACGCCGGAACGAAAGAAGGTTTTATCATGACCGGAATGGTCCGGATGCAATGGGTCGGTTTTAAAGATGCCCCGAAATCACAAGCTTTTTCGCTGCACAGTCCTATTTTTGATAATATGGGACTAGGTTTTTCGGCTATCAATGACTATACCGGCCCCCTGCAACAAACCTTGTTTTACTGGGACTATTCCTATCAAATTGATATCGGTTTTGATTCCCGGTTAAGTTTCGGGTTAAGCGGTGGATTTCATATCCTAAATTTGGACTTATCGAGCAGGGATGCTTATCACCAAGGAGATCCGGAAATTTATAATTTGAATAACCGTTTTTTACCGAATGCCGGAGTTGGATTGTATTTTTATACTTATGATTATTATATAGGGGTTTCGGCTCCCCGGTTGCTCGAACAAAAATACAGTCTGACCTCAACAGGACAAGCCGCTTTAAGAAGGAGTTTTTTCTTTACAGCCGGTTATGTTTTTGACTTGGACGAAGTGGTCAAAGTTAAGCCAAGTATTTTATTTAAATATATGAAAGATTTACCCATGTCTTTTGATTTCTCTATGAATCTCTATCACGAACGTTGGGGCGTCGGACTGAGTTACAGACATGAAGATGCTATTATCGGATTATTTCAAATATTTGTAAATCAACAACTTTCAATAGGATATTCATATGATTACACCCTTTCTGACATCAGACATGACAGTTCCGGTTCACACGAATTAATGTTACGATACGATTTTTCAAAACGGACGGACCGCTGTCGTCCTGTAAAATACTTTTAATACAAAAAGAGGCTGTCTCAAAAGGGCAGCCTCTTTGTTTTATGAACATTCTTGTTTCTAAATACAAACAAACTTACAGTCTTATTTTTTTAATCCTTATTTATCATCATACTCATATTCTTCTGTTCCTGAATAACCGCTTCCGGAATATGTCGATGAAATGGGAAAATCATCGTTATTATAAGTATAGGTATAAGTTGTTGTATCAGAGGAATATGGTACGCCACCTATTGACATTTGATAGGTTATCGTAAGAACATTATGTTTTTCAACCATTGGCGTTTCCATTGTTTCAACATTTATTTTTGGCGCATGTTTCGTGTCATAGGTATAAGTTTCTGTTATGGCAATGGAATATGAGCCAAAAGTACCATTCAAAGATATACTTGCTATATCATCACCATTATAAGTTATATTACCGGAAATATCCAAAGTCCCTTGTGATGAAACCGAATACAACGACATTTGGGAAGGTTTATCTCCATTATAATTGGAAAAAGTCACAGTTCCGGACAAATTACCATTTTCATCAAAAGTACTAATTTGTTGAATATGACCGTTACTCATTTGGTATTTGGAAACACCACTATATTGTCCATTGGTTTTAAAAACTATAGAATCCAAAATCCCTTTAGACTTATCGGCATAAAAATATTCACTAACCTTCACATCACTGCCATCATTGATAGTGATCTTTGTTATATGTCGCTTGTCATATTCATAATTTTTTACTTTTGTAGTAGTTGCCGTAGTACCCTTTGTCACTTCTCCGTTAATTCTATCCATAATCATTTGTGGTAAATTATAAAATGTACTTGAGTTATCATTTGTCGTAATCTGTACAGGAACAGTTTTCTTTGTATAAGAATCACCGTCATCGGAATTGTCTTTTTTACAATTTATCATGGACAAACTTAAAATTGCTAATAATAATAAAACTTGCTTTTTCATATCTTTAAATTTTTTTTGTTTCCACTTGACAAATTTAATAATAAATCATTAAAATTAATATGATAAAAATCATTCATTTACGCCGGAATGTGGCTGAATACTATTTAATTATTTTTATTACTAAATTAATTTTCGTTTCTCAAATGATATAAATTAAGAAAAAATTAAATTGTTAATGATTGTAATCTTAACCGGAACGGTTTTCTTTGTATAAGAATCACCGTCATCGGAATTGTCTTTTTTTAATTATTGACAAACTTAAAATCACCACCAATAACCTGAGATGTTTTTTTAATTTTTGATATATACAAATTCAGAATTAAGTTAAATAAAAGCAAGATTTTTACTCCGGTTTAAAAAATATTCCGGTAGTTTTTTGGAAACTATTTAATTTCATACATGCATTAAAAAAAGTTGCTAACCTTTCCGGGATACCTTAATAATTTTTCACACCGGTTTCTTTTTGTTTTTTTATTTTGATTCTAAAATAAGCAAAAATCAAGGTCATAACCGGGCTTAGCCAATTGAACACGGCATAAAATAAATAACTTTCTGTCGAGACACCTAAAACTTTGGAATTATAAGCACCTCCGGTATTCCATGGGACCAAAACCGAAGTGACCGTCCCGGAATCTTCCAAAGTACGACTGAGGTTTTCGGGCGCCAAACCGGCATCATCAAAAGCCTGTTTATACATTTTTCCGGGTACAACAATGGCCAAATATTGGTCGGAAGCCGTAGCATTAAAAATGATACAAGTCAAATCGGTACTTGCAAACAAACCGAAAATGCCTTTAAAAGCATTTAATAAAGTTTCACTGATTTTTTTAAGTGCTCCGACTGCTTCCATAATACCGCCAAAAAACATAGCACTGATTATCAACCAGATGGTTGACAACATTCCCTTCATCCCACCGGACGAAAACAATTCGTTTAAAATCGGATTAGCCGTATCGATATTGATATCCCAAACAATTGCTTTCATTATGCTTTTGTAAGCTCCAGTATAAAATCCTTCTCCTTTGTCAATCATCTGTTGTAATAAATCCTTTTGAAAAAACAAAGCTGCAAGTCCGCCCAGCAAAACACCGGCCAATAAAGCGACTAATGGCGGCGTCTTCTTTATAATCAAGTAAATAACGATAGCCGGCACTAACAACAAAACCGGATGAATGAAAAAAGATTTTTTGATATCGGTCAAAAGAACGGCAGAATCTTGAATTTGTCCTCCCGAATGGAAAAAACCTAAAACCACAAAAACCAATAAAGCAATTGAAATAGTCGGAATAGTCGTGTACATCATATACCGCACATGCCTGTATAAATCAACACCGGCAACGGCACTGGCCAAATTGGTCGTATCAGACAAAGGCGACATTTTATCACCGAAATAAGCCCCTGAGATGACGGCTCCAGCCACCATTTCAGGCGGAAAGCCCAAAGCTTTGCCAATCCCTATTAAAGCA
>JALVST010000078.1 GCA_027024205.1 Flavobacteriales bacterium
GCTTGGTTGAGCTGAAAACTGTTACCGACGCCTTCTTTATATTTTATTTGTTCTTTTTTTGCTATTTTCTCGGCCAGCTTTAAATTGGCTTTGGCGATATCGTAATTTTTAAAACTATGTTCGTAATCGTTACGGGCTTTGTCATATTTTAGTTGGAGTTCTTTAAGTTTTTCGGTCATGTCGTTGCGGGCGTTTTCCAAATCCAATTTGGCCTGCCGTACCCGGGCCGAACGGGCAAAACTGCTAAAAATAGGCACATTGATACTGATACCGAATAACGATTGTTCATACCAATTTTGGGTATCGTCAAAAAATTTAAATTCGTTGTTATAAGCATTTTTACCGTAATTGACAAAAGCGGCAATGCTCGGTAAAGCTTTGCTTTTTTCAAATTTGACTTGCAATTGTTTGGCTTTTGTTTGGTTTTTAACAATTTGATAGTCAATGTTTTTATCGGGATTAAAATCTTTTTTTAACAAATCGAGTTGCATGCCGTCATCTTTGAGTTTGGCTATATCATCGGTCAATTGCAACGGCGCATCTACCGGACGTCCGATTGTAAAATTGAGCATTTGATACGCCACTTTTTTCATCCGTTTGAGATAGTCCAATTGATTTTCCAGATTGGATAAGGTGATTTGTAACTGTTCTACGTCAGTTTCTTCTACTAAACCGTTTTGATACATTTGTTTTACTTCAAACAGGTTTTGTTGAACCACATCGACATTGTGTTGCATAATTTTGATGCTCTCGTCAGTCAGAATGGCATTGCCGTAAGCATTGACAACCAATTCTTTGATTTTTTGACGGGTTTTTATTTCTGCATTTTCCGAAATCTTTTTAAAAGTTCTTGACGATTGCAAACCGACTAAATATGAGCCACTAAAAATCAACTGTTTGAGTGTTGCCGACCATTTCATATTTTGTTCCGTCCCGAATTTTATGGGGATATAAGTGTCCGGGGGGGCTTGTGGGTTCATAATGCGGGCCGGCAATAAATTGACGGGTTGCTTGATAAATTTTTGATACGATGCCGTTCCGTCAATCTGCGGAAAACCCATTGCGGTAGTTTCCCAAACCTTCTTTTGAGCTTTGAGCACATTGTTTTGCGCCTTTTTGATATTGGCATTGTGTTTCAACGCATAATCAATGGCATCTTGCAAGCCGAACTCACTTTGTTCTTGTGCCTGTGTAATTGTTATAGTGAACAATATTAATATAATGTATAGTTTTTTCATTTCAGATTTCAGATTTCAGGTTTCAGATTTTCGATTTGGTCACTGAGCTTGTCGAAGTGTCAGATTTGTTCTCCCGACCAATGTCGTGGTTTCTTTGATGATTATTTATTGTTTCATACTATTTTATGCTTTAAACATTACGAACATTATAAACTTTATAAACATTTAACTTTCTACTATTGCCTTCAACTTCTTTCTGCCTTTTTTGGTCGAAATACCGTTTAAAAACATATTTAAAAACATATCCATAGTCTCATTTTTATTAAATAATTCCGGGGGAAATAATTCAGGATTGGCCAGATTTAAAGTTGTCCCGAAATACATACGTTTGACAAATTCTTTGTTCAAATCTTTTTTATAATAACCTTGTTTGATGCCTTTATTAAGATTGTGTTCCAAACATTCCATAATGGAATCAAACTTCTTTTTTTCCAATGAAGCCGCTATTTCCGGATAATATTTTTTTAACTGGTAATGTGGCGATGTATCCGAACGTTTCAAATTTTCCTTAATGATATCTTTGATTTTGAGTAGTTCTTCATAGGGATTTAATTTCATCATGCAAATTTGGTCTATTTGTGTTTGAATCTGGTCAAAGATATAATCAACCGTTTCTTTGACCAAAGCTTCTTTTCCAGAGAAATATTGGTAAATGGTTTTTTTGGAAATACCTAACTCTCCGGCAATTTGGTCCATTGTGACGTTTTTAATACCGTATTTAAAGTATAAATTAGAGGCTTTTTTAATGATTTTGTCTTTCATTTGTGTGAATATCTGAATAACGAGGCAAATATACAACGGAAACTTTTAATACGCAAATAGTTTTTTTGGTTTTTAATTTATAAAAAAAACCGGCAAACAAAAATGTCAGCCGGAGGTTTACAAGTTTTAAAATGTATCAAAAGACTTAAATACGATTGATTTTTCGCAAAATATAAAAGCTAAAGAGGTAACCTATGACCATGCCGGCAATGGCTTTCAATAAAAAGTCTGTCGAAATAAAAGTTCTTACGATACTGTATGACGCTTTGTCAAAAGTATAATAAAAATGAAAAAAAGCGGTCAATAAGAAACCCCAAGTGATACCGATTAATTTATATTGTTTATCGGAAATATTTAAAAAATTAAGTTTTGTTTCCATATGGTTTGAATTTTAGACAAAGATATGAATTTTTTTGATGAATTGATGAATTGAGGAAGTGCGCTTCGGTACGATTTTGTTCCTAACGTCATAATCCCATCCCGACGAAAGTCGAGAGGACAGCGATCTTTTAAATCGAAAATCTGAAATCTGAAATCAATAAAAATCCTCAATTCCTCAATTTATGAAACGAAACATAAGGTTCGTAATACCAAGCAATCATCAAAGAATGCAAATAATCTATGAACCTAAACTTTTAACTTTCAACTTTTAACTCAATCAAAACCGGGCAATGGTCTGAATGCCGGGCTTCCGGTAGAATTACACTACGTTTGAGATTTGGTTGTAATTCGTGTGTAATCATTTGATAATCAATTCGCCAACCTTTATTTCGGGCGCGGGCTCCTGCACGGTAGCTCCACCAGGTGTATTGTCCGGGGCGCGGGTCAAATTCCCGGAATGTATCAATAAAGCCATTATCGATAAATGCTGATAACCACGCCCGCTCTTCGGGTAAAAAACCGGAAACGTGTTGCAGACGTACGGGGTCGTGAATATCACGCGGTTCATGGCAGATGTTATAATCGCCGCTGATGATGAGTTTGGGGATTTCTTTTTTGAGTTGATTGGTATAATCTAAAAAATCATCCATATAGCGAAACTTTAATGCCAAACGGTCGGCATTTGTGCCGCTGGGTAAATATAAACTCATAAACGAAAAACCGTCAAAATCCGCCCGGATGTTACGGCCTTCGGCATCCATGTAATCAATACCTGTACCGTAAACCACGTTTTTTGGTTCAATTTTTGAAATAATACCTGTCCCGCTATAACCTTTTCGTTGGGCGGGGAACCAATATTGATACCGATAACCGGCACGGCGTAACGATTCCGTATCTATTTGATTTTTAACAGCTTTTATTTCTTGAAAACCAACTATGTCTGCCCCGGATTGTTGTAGCCACTGTCCCAAGCCTTTGCGCATAGCGGCACGTATGCCGTTGATGTTGTATGAGAGTATCTTCATTTTCTTTAAATCGATAATTTATAATAACATACTATCGGACTTCTAATGTTTTCGTGTTTTGTCGTTTTGACGGATTTATATCGTCACTGACTATCAAACCGTCTTTAAGTCGTACGATACGCTTGGCGTGTTCGGCGATATCTTCTTCGTGAGTAACCAAAACGATTGTGTGTCCTTTGCGATGTAAATCATCAAAGAGTTCCATAATTTCTTCGGAAGTTTTGGAGTCGAGGTTGCCGGTAGGTTCGTCGGCTAAAATAATGGAAGGATTATTGACTAAAGCTCTTGCTATGGCTACCCGTTGGCGTTGTCCTCCGGATAATTCATTGGGTTTGTGCATCATACGGTCAGCTAATCCGACGGTTTTCAATACTTCTTTGGCACGTTTGATACGTTGTGTTTTGGATTTGCCGGCATAGATCAAAGGTAAAGCCACGTTGTTCAATGCCGTTGTCCGGGGCATTAAATTAAAAGTCTGGAAAACAAAACCGATTTCCTTATTCCGGATTTTTGCTAACTCGTTGTCGCTCAACCTTTCAACCTCTTGACCGTTGAGCCGGTATTCGCCGGAAGTCGGTGTGTCGAGTGCCCCGATGATATTCATCAGAGTAGATTTACCACTGCCGGAAGGTCCCATTAGTGCGACATATTCGCCGCGGTTAATGTTTAGGTTAATACCGCGCAGGGCTTTGACCGTTTCGTGTCCCATTTTAAAATGTTTTTGTATGTCTTTGAGTTGGATTACTGGCATGTTTGTTTTGTTTGGTTAATCGGTTAATTGTTGATATGGTTATTTTAGTTAAAAGTACCTAGTGCGTTTTTGGCTCATAGAGTGTTTTGTTAATAATGATTGTTTTCATTAGATGTCAGGGGGGGGGATGTCAGATGTCTGATGTCCGGTATTCGCTGTCATTTCAAACGTTCTACCTGTATTTCAAACGTCGTGAGAAATCCCGTTACTGAGCTTGTCTAGATGTAATTTTTCATTTTCAATTTTCAATTGAGAGGCACGGTCGTGCGTCTCTACTAGTTGCTTGATACTAGCTAGATGTTACTAAATCGATATTATCGATTAATCGTATCTCTCCCGCATACACAACGATAAACCCCCTGTATTTGTTACCGGAAATTTTTTGCGTAGCCGGTTTTAAGCTTTGTTCATCAGCTATTTCAAAATATTCCAATTCCAAGTAAGGATGTGCTCCAATGGCATTCTTGACAAAAGATTTGACCGTATCGATATTTTCATTTTCAAACAATACACTGCTTTGCTTCAATA
>JALVST010000079.1 GCA_027024205.1 Flavobacteriales bacterium
ACAGCATAAAAAACACTGTCTTAAGCAGTTTTATCTGTAAAAATGAATGTTTATAAGGTTCCTTAATCAATATTTATAGAAATTTTGGAGTGTTATAAAAAATATTTGATGAAAAAATAATTTATGCAGAAAATTAAAAAAATTAAACAAAAAAGAGGCCGTCTCTATTACTTTTGAGACAGCCTCTTTTTTATAATGTTTTTTGTGGAAAAAATTGATATGTTAAAAATATTAGGCATTTTGATAGAATTCAAAAGCTTCGTAAATCAGCGTTTCAGGCGCTTCTTTATTAAAATTCGCTTTACCGATTTTGTTCAATAATACATATTTAACTTTTCCTTTTTCATTCTTTTTATCAAAACGCATTAATTTAATAATTTCTTCTACATCATTGGTATTCAATTTGATAACGGGATATATAAAATTAATAATTTGCATTATTTCATTCAAATCATTCTTAGGTAATCCGTTGAGTTTATAAGAAAGAAAAGCTTCTATAATCATTCCGGCAGCTACGGCTTTCCCGTGTGACAAACTTATATTTTTCCGGTAATTCATATAACTTTCCAAAGCATGCCCAATGGTATGACCGTAATTTAATAATTTACGCATACCTTGTTCGTAAGGATCCTTTTTGATGATGTTATCTTTTATTTTTACTGAAGTTTTTATCAGTTGAGATAGGTTTTTATTATTAGGTTTTTTATAATACCTAAATAAATCATTCCAATATTGACGGTCGCATATTAAGCCGTGTTTGAGCATCTCTGCAAACCCCGAATCGAATTCCTCCTTAGATAATGTCTTTAAAAAATCGGTATAAAACCATACAAATTCCGGTTTCTTAATAGTTCCGATTTGATTTTTGGCTTCCATAAAATTGATGCCGTTTTTACCACCGATAGCGGCGTCAACCATCCCGAGTAAGGAGGTTGGGATGTGAATAAATTTAACCCCTCTCTTAAAAGTTGCAGCGGCAAATCCTCCTAAATCCGTAACAACACCGCCGCCAAGATTGATTATTAATGAATTTCTGTCTACATCCGATATCATTAATTTTTTCCAGACTTCCGTTATGGTATCTAAATTTTTATTTACATCCCCCGGTTTAATATTTACATTTATAAACTCTATACCGGAAGCCGATTGAAATGACTTTAAACAATATTTACGGGTATTGGTATCGGTTATAACGATGATTTTTGAAACGTTTTGGGTATCAATCAATTCATTCAGTGCCTTTGTGCCGGATTTTTCAAAATAATAAGCCATCAATAAAAATTTTGGGCTAAAAATACTAATATTTATCATATAATATTGCTTAAAAGTTTTTATTTTTGAGAAAACATTTTAGCAATGAACAAGGATATCTTTAATAATACTGAGGTTGCCTTTGCTTTAAAATCTGATGCGGAGCTAGAAAAGGCCTATTGGTTGTTTAAATTAATAAAAAACGAATCATTGGTCAAATTGGGAACCGGTGTGACCAAATTTGCTTTAAAGCATCATTTCCCGGTTGAAGGATTAATCAAAACAACTGTTTTCGACCATTTTTGCGGCGGTGTAACTGAAAAAGACAGCTTGCCTTTGGTAAGTAGATTATATGAAAAAGGTGTTTATTCTATCTTGGATTATTCGGTTGAAGGAGCTGAAAACGAGGAGACTTTTGAAGCAACCATGCAAAAGAATTTGGAACTTATCAATTTTGCCAAAGACCGCCGTGAAATACCGTTTGCTGTTTTTAAACCTACCGGAATGGGGCGTTTTGCTATTTACGAAAAAGTATCGGCCGGTAAAACATTATCCGCTTCAGAACAAGCCGAATGGGAAGGAATTGTCAGACGTTACAACACTTTGTCAAAAGTCGCAAAAGAGGCCGATGTGCCTTTGATGATTGATGCGGAAGAAAGTTGGATGCAGAAAGCGGCAGACGATTTGGTTGAAGAAATGATGCGTCGTTATAACACTGAAAAACCTGTGGTTTTTAATACATTACAAATGTATAGAAAAGATAGGTTACCATATTTAAAAGATTTGTATCAACGGGCAAAAAGGGAAGGTTTTAAAATCGGGATGAAACTCGTCAGAGGGGCTTATATGGAAAAAGAAAGGGAACGAGCCGAAAAATTGGGTTATGATGATCCGATTTGTATAAATAAAGAAGCAACCGATAAAAATTATAATGATGCTATGACTTATATGGTGGAAAACATTCAAGATATGTCCGTGTATGCCGGAACTCATAATGAGGATAGTGCTTTGTATTTGACCGAATTGATAGACAAACACGGGCTGAAAAAAAATGATAAAAGAGTTTGGTTCGGACAATTACTGGGTATGAGTGATCATATTACCTTTAATTTGGCAAAACTGGGTTACAACACCAGCAAATATATACCTTTCGGGCCCGTAAAAGATGTAATGCCTTATTTAATCCGTAGAGCCGAAGAAAATACATCGGTTGCTGGACAAACTAACAGGGAATTGGAATTACTCGCTGCCGAAAGAAAAAGAAGAAGGTTACAAGAGTAATCGTCAAGAGTTTACATTTGTAAATAATACGACGAGATTATTTTTGAAAAGGTAAGTGTTTTGTGTCAATCTTTTGCATGGATTTGAAAATCTTGGAAACGGCATCCGGATTTATTTGATACATCTGTCGGATTAACGATTTTATTTTTTCTCTTTGATTACTATCAGCATATTTGCAATCGTAAGGCAAAGGTTTATAGCCGATAAGTTTCGCATATCGTTCGAGTTCTTTATTATTTGTATAGATTAGCGGCCTTATTATTTCGAATTTGCCATCAAACATTTGTAATTTAACGGGAAAAGCACTGAATTCGCCGTGCTGTATCATATTCATCAATAAAGTTTCCACAGCATCGTCTTTGTGATGCCCAAACGCCAATTTTTGAAATTGATGCTTTGCCGTGTATTCAAATAGTAATTTTCGCCGATTCCAAGCACAATAAAAACAAGGTTGTTTGCTGGGAATGATAATTTTTTGCTCGTCAATGATTAAATCAAAATCGATATTTCTACTTTCACAAAATGATTTTAAATATTCACTGTCAGTATAATAAGGCACATCAGTCAGTTGAATATGAACAGCTTTAAGCCGGTATTTGACTGGGCTTGACAAAAGCCTGTTTGCCAAAATATCCAATAATGCCATTGAATCTTTTCCTCCCGAAATACCTACAACAATTGTATCGTTTTCTTCTATTAATTGATAGTCGATTATAGCGCGACTTACTTTCGTCCGTATCTTTTCTAAAAATCTTTTTTCGGCTTTGTTCATATGCTTATAATGGTTTACAAATGTAAACTACAAGTAATCTTGTGCTTCTATTTCGTTATGATATAACATGATGCCGTTTTGGGCCAAAGCTTGTATTTCATCTTCACCGGCATAAATAAAAACCGGTGCTATAAATTTGACTTGATCGCTTATTAATTCCGTTACAAAATTAGAATAAGCCACACCACCGGTCAAAATAATTGCATCGATATCGCCTTTTAATACCGTAGCCATTTCACCTATGCTTTTAGCAACTTGGTATGCCATGGCTTCTAAAATTTTTATCGCTTTTTTATCGGCTTTCTTTTCAATTTCCTTTACATTATTTGTCTCTAAATAAGATACCAAACCTCCTTTACCTGTAATCATTTTGAGCATTTCATCCCGGTTATATTTTCCGGAATAAGCCATTCTGATTAAATCTCCGGCTGGTAAAGTACCACTGCGTTCGGGAGTGAATGGGCCTTCACCGTCCAAAGCTTGATTGACATCCACAACTTGGCCTTTTTTATGAGCTGCTACGGAAATCCCGCCGCCAATATGAGCTATGATGAGATTGAGATTTTCGTATTTTTTATGATTATCAGAAGCGAATTTGCGTCCTATCGCTTTGTGATTTAAAGCGTGAAAAATAGATTTTCTTTCAAATAACCGGTGACCTGCATAACGGGCTATATCTTGCAGTTCATCTACAACAACCGGATCGGCTATGTAAACCGGAATCTTTTTTTTTCCCAACCGGTAACCGATAACAGCTGCCAAATTGCTGGCATGTTGCTTGGGGGCATGCTTCAAATCGTGTATCATGCGTTCATTGACTTTGTAAACGCCTGATTTTACAGGCTTTATCAATCCACCCCGTGCCATAATCAAATCGAATTGATTAACCGGAAAATTATTATCGTTTAAGATTTTTTCAATTAAATTTATACGAAATTGCACTTGTTCGTCAAACGTATCCAATCGGCTCAATTCACTTGTTGAATGAGAAAAATTATGTTCAAACAAGGAATTACTTCCTTTAAAAACAGCAATTTTGGTTGTTGTCGAACCTGTATTGATAACTAAAAGGAGGGGGGCATTATGCTTTGGCATATTATTCATTGACGATCTTATGATTGATTATTAACGGAAGCAGCTGCTAATAATATACTGTTGAGTTTGGTTTCCTCTGAATCTGCCCGTGAGGTTAATACAATCGGAAAATTTGCTCCTAAAACGATACCGGCAACTTTTGCACCGGCAAAGGCTACTAACGACTTATACAAAATATTACCTGATTCAACATTGGGAACCAGTAAAATATCGGCATTTCCGGCTACTTCTCCGCCTAATTTCTTTTGTTTTTTGCTTTCTAAACTGATAGCGTTATCAAACGCCAAAGGGCCATCTATCAAGCAATGTTTGATTTGACCCCGTCGTTGCATAATGGATAACAAAGCGGCATCAAGCGTCGAAGGCATCTTTTCGTTGACCATTTCAATAGCCGATAATGCAGCTATTTTCGGTTTCTTTATGCCTATTTTTCTGATAAATTCAACGGAGTTTTCAACAATGTGAACTTTATGTTCCAAAGGCGGTAAAATATTTAATGCCACATCAGTAATTCCCAATAATTTGTGATAATTGGGTATTTCAAACAATGCAAAATGCGATAAAAACGACTTTTGCTTAATGCCGTATTCTTTATTTAAAACGCCTTTAAGCAGGGTAGCGGTGGTGACGTTGCCTTTCATCAAGATATCCGCTTTACCGTTTACAACCAAAGAAACGGCTTTTTTGACAATTTCTTTATCTTCGGACAAATCATATATCTCAAAATTGTTTACATCTTTACACTCATCAGTTAATTTGTAAATTTCTTCTTTACGGCCGACCAAAACCGGAGTAATAACCCCCATTTTATAAGCTTCTATAACGGCATCAATGGAATGTTCATCGTTAGCAGCAGCCAAAACCAATTTTTTTGGTTCGTTTTTTAAAACCAATGATGCCAAGTCGGATATTTTATTGAGTTCTTGTAACATTTTTATCGATTTTGCTTCAAAAATACGGTTATTTTACGTAAAAAAACATGTTTTAAAGTTTTTTTGTTTGTTTTTCCGTATTTTAGCATCCGCCACCAAAAGGTTTTTTAATTTAAATTCCAACTTATGAAACGTCTGCTAAAAATACTATTATTTATCAATTTGCTTGATTTCGGATACGGTCTGTATTTACAATATCTAGCTCATGATAAACTTTACAGCAAAATAATGGGATTTGGCGTTTTGTTTATGGTTTTTGTTCTCTTACCATTATTTTTATATGACCGTTATAAAGACAAAAGCATTGAAGATTACCGGTTTAAAGGATTTGAAAACAAAAATGATACGGATGATGATTAAAAATTGTAAATAATTCCGGCATAGTAATAATTACCACACTTTAAAATATTGATACTCAACTTCTTATTAGTTATTTTTTTTAATGGTTTGACAAATAAATAAGCATTTATAATGCCTATACCGGCCCCTGCAAGGACATCGTAAATATCGTGTTTACGGGCTTTAATTCTAGTATATCCGGTAAAACCGGCCAGTAAATAAGCAGGCAGACCGATTTTCCAACCGTAACGTCTTTGAAGAAAAGCCGCACCTGAAAAAGCCGAAGCCGTATGCCCCGAAGGAAATGCAAATTGCCCACCGTTTGGACGCGGTTTATTGATAAGCCGTTTCAAACTGTACACACTTGTGATTGTAATCGCATAAGATTTTAAAAATTGCCAATGTGGTTTGTCATCACTTGGATAAAAAAATGTAGAAGTAATAGCCGTAACGGGTAAAGCGAATTGTAATATATCTCCTGATGATTCAAGTAAATGGACTTGACCATAAATTACCTGTAAGGAAAAAAACAGAACAAATGTTAAGAATACTGTCTTTATCAATTTTGTTTCAAGATTTTTTTGATTTCTTTGCCATACATGGATTTCTTGATATCATCCGGCAAAGTTTTATAAATGGTATCCAATGCCATGGGATTATCGTAAAATTCTGTCAAGGCTATATAGGGAGCAATTGCGTGATTTTTGTTTCTGAAAATGAAATTCAATGCATAAAGTTTGCGTTTACGCTTTAAATTATCCAGTTTTTTACCCAAAGAGTCCGCTTCTTGAAGTAAGTGGTTTTTTGCCGCTTCAAATTTAGCTTTAAATAAATCTAACTCTTTGTTATTAAATTGTTTAATCATTTTATCAAAAGCATTTTTTTCGGTTTGATTGATGCCTCCTTTAACTATAGGTGTCAATCCGAAACTTTCGACATAAGTAAATATTTGAATGGTATCGCCGGGTGCCGCAAAGAACAAAATACGTCCGTCTTTAACTTCCGGTAGTTCCAAGGCCATAACTTGCGGTTCGTCAATGGTTGTGTGAAATTCAAATTTTTCATTTCCGTCCACTTTAATGGAATCCGAGGTTACCAAACTGTCTTTATCCAATTTTTTAATTTGTAAAGTACCTAAACGTAAACCTTTTACAGTGCCTTTGACCAACAAATTACTATGTCGTTTTTGATTTTGGCAAGAGAAAAATACAATAATTGATATTGATAAAACGATAATTTTTTTCAACATAAAATCTCTTTTAATAAAACAAAATTAATAAAATTCCTTTTTGAAATAAGGTAAAATGACATTAAGGTTTATATTTTATACCATAGTGTTTGTTTATCAATTTTTCAAAAAATCTTCCGGGTAATATACAAATTAAATACGGAGTTAAACGTTGTAAAAATACCCCGATGTTATACCTTAATTTAGGATGTTTTTTTCGTAAGATGCCGTTTATTTTTTTTCCTAATACATCGGGAGCCAAACCTTTATCCACTTCATCGTCTATCATTTGGAGTATTCGTTTATAATCGGTATAATAGGGCGAATTTTCATCGATAGCGGTATATAATCGACCGGCAGCTATATTGGTCTTAAAATCGCCGGGCGCTACATCTATCACTCTGATATTAAATTGATTAACTTCACTACTTAAAGCTTCACTTATACGCATTATTGCTGATTTTGTAGCTGAATAGATACCTCTGAATGGTAGTCCCGTATATCCTGCTATACTACTGATATTGATTATGATTCCTGATTTTTGAGACCGCATCACGGGTAAAACTTTTTGTGTCAATGCAATCATTCCGAACAGATTGATTTCAAAAATTTTTTTGACGTCGTCTATCTTTGTTTCTTCTATACTACCGGTTGCTCCGATACCGGCATTATTGATAAGGATATCGATTCTATTTTCTTTTGACAATACAAATTTTACCGCTTTATCGATAGATTTTTCATCAGATAAATCCATCGAAACCGGAATATAATCGCCATTGGATTGTTTGTGGCGTGATGTTCCGTAAACTTTATAATTATTTTGTGATAAATGACGGGCAATGGCAGTTCCTAATCCACCTGAAGCACCGGTCAATAATACAATTTTTTGATTTTGAAACATAAACAGAAGTTAATAAGGCAAATGTCTATTACAACGTATGTTAAAAAAAAATGGCAAGCTACCTACATCGCACCGCTACAACCTTCTACCCTTGCTGCATTCCTGCCCTGGGGGATTCAAAGGGAGCTGGTCGTGTAGGACTTGCCGTTGCAAAGATAAACATTATAATACAAAATATGCAAGTTTTTTTAGAAAAAATTAAAAATATGAGATTTCTACTTTACGGCTAATTTTTTATATTAATGTTATTTTTAATCTAATATATAAATATCAGTCAACCAACGTTTTACAAGTTATTAATTATTGCTCTTTCATAGCGTTTTTTGATCTCTTGTAACAGTTCCAAATTCATATTGGATTTAAATAAACGAATCATATCTTTTACTGTTAAATCTTTATAAAAAATACCTTTGGCTACATCGTAATTGTTATTACTGACATTATGTTTTATATCCATGGTTATGTCTCTAAAAGTTTCCCAAGACAAGTATTGGGGAATTTCGATATAATACATATTTTTAATACATTCATCCTCATAAATATTATCATCTAACCGGTTGATATGAAAAAATTTACTGATTTTAATCGAGACAGGTTTTTCTGTTTTTAAACTTTTATTTTTGAGTAATTCAAAACCGTAAGATGCCAATTTTTTTTGCAAACCGGGAATCTGATCATAAGATTCCAACCCTTTGATTCTAATACCGAAATAAACCGTTTTTCCAATTAAAATTTTAGCAAACGAGGCATCGATTTTTGTGTCTGTTTCACTGTTATAAGCTGCTTGTGCTCTTAAAATTTTTGCCCACGAATACAACTTACCGGTCAAAATGATTATGGAACGCGGTTTGGCTGCAAAATTAAAATCCCAACCGTGAAATCCCGGAAACGGATGATCGATATTGACAACCACGGTTTTGGGTAAAATTTGATGTTTTAATAGACTTATTTGTTCTTCTTTAATAATGTGTCCGACTACTTCTCTTGCTTTTTCCATAATAATTATAATTTTTGTCTAAAAATACATATTTGCGTAAAATTACACAAGACATTTTAACTTTTTTTAATGAAAAATATATTAAAATAGAAATTTAATCTTAAACACTGATTATTGTTAAAAATTTATGAATAGGGAAATAAAAATCAAAGTTCGGAAATATTACCGGTAAATTGATAAAATTCCGGTAGATAATTAATTTCTATTGACAGTGAAATATCGGTATGTTTTTTTATCTTTGCACAAATTTAATAACGAAAAAACTATCATAATGAAAAAACTAACCTTATTATTTTTAAGCATAATTCTTTTAGCATCTTGCAATACGGAAAACAAGCAAAAAGACGGTAACGTAACGATAGATGGTGCCGGCATGGGACTGGGAGATAAACAAGTTAAATTATTGACTTACAAGGGAATGAAAGAAGAGCCTCTCGATTCGGTACAAATGAAGGAAGGGCATTTTAAATTAGTTGAAAGTGTAGATAAACCTATCTTGGCTTTTTTGAGGCTGGAAGGTGTTCCCAGTGATTTACCGTTGATTTTAGAACCCGGATCCAATATAAAAATTGATATTAACAGTTCACATATGCGGCGTTCATCCGTCATCAGTCAAGGATTGAACAAGAAATTTTACGATTATTTGGACCACGTTAGAGAATTTAGAGGTGAACAGGAAAGATTGGCCAAATTATATCAAGCGGCTCAAAATAAAGGAACTGAAGCTCAAAAAACGGATATTGTCAACCGGTATTATGCTATTGATGATGACCGCCATGAATATGAATATAAATTTATTGAAAAAAATAAAGATAACCTGGTAGGCGCATTGGTTTTTGAATCCGTAGCATTTGACAAAGCCGAACCTGATTATAACAAATTATTGAAAATTTATGAAAAATTTCCAAAGGAAATAAAAGAATTACCAAATGTTAAAAATGCCTATGAACACATCAAAGGATTAGCCGCTGTTTCTATAGGAAGTAAAGCGCCGGATTTTACGGCACCCACTCCCGACGGAAAGATGTTATCGTTAAAAGATGTCATGGGCAAAGTAACGGTTATCGATTTTTGGGCCTCTTGGTGTCGTCCTTGCCGGGCCGAAAATCCTTATGTCGTTCAAATATATAAAAAATACCATGACAAAGGTTTGAATATCATAGGTGTTTCATTGGATAAGCCCGGAAACAAAGATGCTTGGGTTAAAGCTATAAAAGATGACGGTCTGATTTGGAATCATGTTTCCAATCTTAAATTTTGGCAAGACCCGATAGCCCGGGAATTATATCATGTAAATTCCATTCCTCAAACTTTTATTTTGGACAAAAACGGTATTATCAGAGCAAAAAATTTAAGACGTGACCATCTGGAAGCCAAAATAAAAGAACTTTTGGAAGAAGATTAATAAAAATTTAAAATTGTAATTTTACAAACGGGACGGATAGGCCTCATATCTTGTTCCGTTTTTTTAATTTATTTAAACTTTTTTAATGTTTTTACATATGAATCAATCATTTTATATACTCAAAGGATTGATAAAAAATACATGGGAGTAAGAAGCGGTTCCATCAGGTTACAAATTTTGGAATGGCTTTTATTTTAATAAATTTTAATAAATTACAAAATTTTATACAGATGAAAAAAACAAGCTTACTACTGTTATTATCAGGTTTGATTTTTTGGCAATGCGGTTCTGCGCCTCAGCCTGTCACATATCATATTAAAGGTAAAATTACCGGTTTGGAAAATAAAAAGGCCTACTTAGCGAGTTTGGACAAAAATTTGCAGCCCGTATATTTGGATACCGTAGTGGTTAAAGATAGTATCTTTGATTTTGTCGTTCCGAAACAAAATCCCGGAATTGCTATCATAAGTTTTGAAGATGCTCAAACCCGTATTCCTTTGATTATAGGAGACGGCAATGTCGATATCAACGTTGACAAATACAGCCCTTTTGAATCGGATATCTCCAACTCTACATCGCAATTGACTAAAAAGTTCTTCGAATACGAACGCCATGCAATCAAAGATAAACGTAGAGGTATGATTTTAATGCAGGAATATCGTCTCCAAAGGGACGAAAAAAAACGGGATAGCATGAAAAATGTTTTTGAACAATGGCAAAAAAATGCAGAAGCTTACCAATATGATTATATCGATAAAAATAAAGATATTGTCGGTTTGATTGTTATGCAAACAATTTTATTGTCGCAAGAAGCTGATTATCAAAAAATTAGAAAATCTTTCGAATCTTATCCCGGAAATGTTAAAAAATCAAAATTAGGCAAATATGTCAACACGCTGATATTGACCAAAGGCGCCACAGAAATAGGAGGGAAGGCACCTAATTTTATCGGGACAACACCTGATGGAAAAAAGTTGAGTTTAACCCAAGCCATGGGAAAAGTTACAATTATTGATTTTTGGGCATCATGGTGTCGCCCTTGTAGAATGGAAAATCCGTACGTAGTCGAAATTTATCATAAATATCACGACCAAGGACTAAATATCATCGGTGTTTCATTGGATAAAAACAAAGAAGCATGGATGCGTGCCATAAAAGATGACGGATTGCAATGGCAACACGTGTCTAGTTTGAAATTCTGGCAGGAACCTATTGCCAAATTATATGGCGTTATGTCCATTCCGCAAACTTTTATCATCGATGCCAAAGGAATTATCAGAGCTAAAAATTTGAAACGGCAAGAACTTGAAAAGAAAATCAAAGAATTGTTGGAAGAATAAAAAAAATCGTAAAAAATAAAGCCGGAAAAAGTAAGGACATCATGAATTTCAGTTCAAAAAAAGAAATGATAACAGGAGCGGTGATGGTTGCCATTGCCGCTTCTCTATGGGGTATGGACGGCATCGTTTTGACGCCGAAACTTCATAATTTGAATATTTGGTTTGTTGTATTTGTTTTACACGCCGTTCCCTTTACCATAATGAATCTTTTTTTATTTAAACGTTATAAATATTTCAAATATCTCAATAGAGTCGAATTGCTTTCATTGTTTTTTGTAGCATTATTCGGGGGGGCTATCGGGACGTGGGCTATCGTCAAAGCCTTGTTTTTGGTCAATTTCAAATCACTGAGTATCGTTGTATTGCTTCAAAAATTACAACCGGTTTTTGCCATTGCTTTGGCGCATTTTTTCTTAAAAGAACCGTTAAAAAAATACTTTTTATACTGGTCCGGTTTAGCATTGATAGCCGGCTATTTTTTAACGTTCGGTTGGCAATTACCGCATTTAGATCACAATAAAAATACGATTTTTGCCGCACTGTTTGCTATTTTGGCAGCATTTAGCTTTGGAGCATCAACGGTTTTCAGTAAAAAAATCTTACATAAATTGGATTTTATTACGGCTACATTTTTCAGATACGCAGCCACAAGCTTGTTAACTTTTTTTATCGTTATGATAACAGGTCATTTATTTGATTTTAAAATTATGACACCGGGTAACTGGCTGATTGTAGGGGTTATTGCTCTTACCAGCGGTTCGACAGCCATTTTTATCTATTATTACGGCCTTAAAAAAATCAACGCCATGCTGGCAACTATCATGGAATTGTTTTTTCCCATTACAGCCATATTGTTAGATTATTTTGTCAATCATCATCAATTATCTCTGATTCAATGGATTAGTGCCGGCGTAATGATTTATGCCATCATTCAAATCAATAAAAAATCTTAACGTGAACCAAAAAAATATTATCATGAAAACCAAATAAAAAAGAGACGTTTCAAACGCCTCTTTTTTTTATTAATTTACATTCCCAATTTGATACGTCCTTCTTCGCTAATCATTGAAGCATCCCAAGGCGGGTCAAAGACCACATCAACTTCTACTTCAAAGTCAGGGTATTTTTTATTGATGGTGTTTTTGACATTTTCGGTAATGGCATCACCAAGCGGACATGCCGGTGTAGAGAGGGTCATTTCAATCCGCACGTTACGCTCGCCGTCATACAAAATATTATAAACCAATCCTAAATTGATGATATCCAACTCGATTTCAGGGTCCATCACGGTTTTTAACAATTCATAAATATCGTTTTCTACCTTTCTGATTTCTGTTATATCTTTTTTCATCTGTTGTATTTTTGAATTTATTTGTTTTCTACTTTTTTAATGGTATCCGTAACTATTTTTGTGATAACACCGGTAACCATTTTAGACATTGGTACAATATCTAATTCGGGAAACATCATACTCACCATCCAAGGTTTCATTTTCATAAAACGTAAGGTTGTTTTACCGTTTTCTCTTGAAACGATAATACTTTTTGGCATCATTACTCCCATATCGTAACTCATTGAGTTTAAAGCTTTATGAGATTTAGGTGCATTGCAAATTTGAATAATTTTATATTCAAAATCATCAGCAATTTTCAGATTTTTCTTTGTATAAGTTTCTTTCATGTCATGGGTGCCTACAACAGCAAAGTTATTCTCTTGTATCACTTCTGTTAAGTTTTCAATAACTTTATCGAAGGGAGCATTAGTTGCGTACTTTACAACGATTTTACCTATGAACCATTTAGATAATAGTTTTTTTATCATAGCATTTATTTTACTTATAATCAGTGTATTGTTATTTGTCTTTTAAAATTTCTTTCTCGCGTTCGTTGATAAACTTTTCAGAATCGTGGAAAAACATCAACCATACATTATAATTATATAAAAGTGTTACCAACAAAAACATAATAGTGGCGATTTGAATCACAATTCCGGATTGTAAAATAAGACCGGTTAGCATCAATG
>JALVST010000080.1 GCA_027024205.1 Flavobacteriales bacterium
TATATGGATTTATACCTGCGGCTTCTTGTTTGGTTTGACCGTATTTGACATACATACTCAAGCCTTTATAATCAAAAGGATTTTTGGTCAAAATACTCAATACCCCGTTAAAGGCATTGGAACCATATAAAGCGGAAGCTGCCCCAGGTAATATTTCAACCCTTTGCACGTCCAGCTCGTTTGCGCCGGCCAAATTGCCTATCGGAAACTCCAATACAGGCGATGAATTATCCATCCCGTCTACCAATTGTAAAAATCTTTTATTGATAAAGGTAGCAAAGCCTCTTGTATTAACAGAATTGAATGTCAGTGAGTTAACATTGACGTCAACTCCTTTTAAATTGGCAAGTCCCATATAGAACGTCGGAGATGTGGATTCTTTAATATCATTTATCCCCATTACTTCGATACTTACCGGTGATTCTTTTAACTTTTCTTTAAATCTGGAAGCGGAAACAACGACATCGTCAAGGAAAAAATTGATTTCTTTGAGATAAATATTCAATTTTTTAGGTTTTTTTACCGACACTTTTGCAATTTCATATCCGATATGGCTAACTTCCATAGTTACCGGAAAATCTTTTATAAAAAGTGAAAATTCTCCAAAATAGTTGGTTTTTGTTTCTTGTCCCGTTTGAAGAACCAGAATTCTGGCATCGGAGATAACTTCTCCCTTTTCATCTACAACAATTCCGGTAACGTTCTGTGCCTGCGCCAGCAGGCCGAAAAACATAAAAATAGCAAAAATAAAATTTTTCATAATATTTAATTATTTAGGTTAACAAAAACAAATTTATAAATTTTGTAATAAAAACCTAATTTATTTTAAAAACGAAAAATTAAAATTATTGATATTAATGACTATTTACAGGTAAAAAAAATAATATTTAACAACAAATCACGTATTTTATGTAATAATCCGGCAGAATTTATTTATTAATCATAAAAATTTTTCTTTAAGAAAATAATTAAATTTATTGGAAAAGATATTTGTTCCGACTGAACTGCTTGTTAGATTTAACCCTTGTGGTAAACATATGATAAAATTGAGTAACTTTGCAAGCACAAATAAAACAACACGAAATATGAATAAAATCTACTTTTTTTTAGTGGGTTTGCTATATCCTTTTTTATTGCAAGCCCAATTTGATGATGACTTACCCAAAGTAATTTTGTATGATAATGCAGTGGATATCCGCATTTATGTTCAAATGGCGGCTAAGGATAAATTATATCTGATTCATAATCTGAAAAAGGAACAAGCCGGGAAGGAATTGGATTATGCCATGGCTATGGTTTCCGAAAATCTGAGTAATATAGACTTGAATGAGGAAAATGAGTCGATAGTTAATTTATTAAAAGAAATAAAAGAAGTTTGGTTTAAATTAAGTGATAAGTTAACCCGGACCCTTTCTCCCGCAGATTTTAATAATTTATTTTTTGAAATCAATACATTTGACAGATTGATCTCAGGATTGATTGAAAAAATGCGTGAAAAATACAATTTACCCCGTAGAAATTTAAAAAAGTATAACGACATTCAAAATTTGAGGCGGTTGATACAAAAAATTAATTTGAGTTATTTTGCCAATTATTTGGGTTTAAGCAAAAGTTTTCTGCACGAATACCAAAAAAATATTAAGAGTGTCAATCAATTTTTTAAAACCAAAAGCAACATTTTTTTAAATGACAGGATTGCCGGTGAAAACTTTTCCGATATTATTGCCGATTGGAATTTTTTAAAAACCAATTTGCTAAATAAGACGTTAAAAAATCCGAAAACGGTATTAAGTTTGGTTACCGCCATGGATTTTAAATTGAAAAATATCAAGAATGCATATGTGGATGCATGGAGAAGAGATTTTTAAACGAAAAAAGAAACCTTATGAAACAATTTATTTCTCTTATAATTATATTATTTACTGTTATAACTACCTTACCGTCAATAGCACAGGTTTCAGATAATCCATTCGATGTTTTAGGTAAAAAGTTATTGCAAAACGAATTGCTTTCCAATCACTTTATTAGAGACTTTGTGTTTATAAAAACCAACACTTTTAAAAAGAAGTCAATGATTGATATGGATAAGAGTATAGCTTTATTTGATGACAACTTATCTTATATTGTTTTGCATTTACCCGATAATAATAAGGTTAAAGAAGATTTTTTAAGACTTCAAAATTTTTGGGATATTTACCGTATTAAAATTACTGATTTTGATAACAATAATTATCAATCGATATTAGTAAAAACATATAAGATACGTAAATTCATACATCAATTAACAAATGACATTTTTGACAAGCACCCGGAATATTCCGATTATAAAAAATCCTTTGAATTGGCAAAATTAGCTGTCGAAAACAGCAAGAAAATTGATGCTATAGCAACGGTTTATATGTTTAAAAAAGGATTAAATTTTTCTGATGTCGAAAATTACTTTGATGTGGACCTAACCGGTATCAAAAAGAATCTAAAAAAAATTGGTAAGCTAAAAGGTTTAGATACAAGAGCTAAAGATATAATTGAAGATTTAAAAATTACTTTGGAATCTATCAAAATTTTATTGCAAAAAGAAAAGTTTAATCCGAAAATGATGTATGCCTATAACATTACTTTTAATAAAAAAAACTTCAAGCTATTTAATTATATTCTTCAAATTATAAAATAATGAAAAAAATACATACATACATACTATTATTTGGGCTGTTTTGGTTTCCGGCTAATGCGCAATATGATGAAATTTTAGATGTCAGTGATGCATTGCAAAGTGCTGTGGACGTGAGAACGGCTGCTGTTAAAATTGTTAAAGATTATCTCTACCGCGGCTTAAATGTCGATTATGTTTCAAAAGAAAATGATGAAAACTTGTCAAACGGCGAATTCAGTTTGTTACGTTTGGAATCTTATGCAAATGACCATCCCGAAATAAAGTACAAAGTAAAAAATTTAGCTCATAAGTGGGAAAAGTTAAGGGTTTTAGCCATTCAAAAGTCTAAAAAGGAAAAAATGAGAGGACTGATGAAAAGTTTGAAGTCTTTTATTCAAACTGCCAATGACTTAATTGATACGATTAATAATTCCGGACAAATCTCAACTTTGGAATATCAAAAAGCCGCCAACAATATGGAATTATTAGCCCAACAATTGGCATTTTTGTATGCATTAGAGGTTTCCGGAATAAAAGACCAAGTTGTAGAACATGAAATAAACCGCTGTATAAATGATTTTCAAAAAGATTTAAACAAGACATTTTATTCTGGAGAAAACACTGTTGATATAGCTAAGTATCTTAAATCCATCCTTGCTGATTGGCAAATGGTCAAATCCGGCACTAAAAATCTCAAAGGAGGAACTGCTCTAAATACCATTTATGTTTTGATGGATAAAATCAGTGATGCCGCACGTAAGTCTGCTATTTTATATCAGAAAAAAGTAAAAGAAGAATTAAAAAAGAAAAAATAAGATATAAAAAAACTGTCTCTGAACCTGAGACAGTTTTTTTTGAAACTTAGAATTGATATTTAAAAAAAATACTAAAACTACGCCCTGGTTCATAAATACGGCGCCCGTTCAGGTCGTCAGCATTTTTAAAGGCAAAGTTTAAGTGATTATAATACGCTTCGTTTGTCATATTGAGCACGGCTGCACCGATAGACCAATGTTTATTCGGTTTCCAGCCCATACGAAAATCAATTGTATTGTGTCCGGGAGTTTCGGTTTCCAAGAAACTCGGGGCATAATCGGTTTGAGTGGCAACCAGTTCGGCACGCACATCAGCCCAATATTTACCGGTGTTGTATTTCACTTCCAAATGGGCGTTGGGCGGTGCGACTTGCGCCAAGGGTTCTCCCAAAGTTATATCATAAGCTTTGGTCAATGTCATATCGGCTTTTATTAACCAACGGTCTGTCAATTGATAAGATACATGAGAATCAAATCCGTATTGATACGCATCGACATTTTTAAATACTTTGGGCGATTTTGGTGGAGCGCCACAACTACCTTCAGATGAAATCAATGCCGGTGCTAAGACCGGGGTAATATAATCCTGAAAATAGGAGTAAAAAACACTACCACCTGTTTGGAATTTCTCCCATTTTCGCTGAACAGATAACTCAATTTGATTATTATATTCGGGTTTTAGATTGGGATTGCCGATATATTGCCGGCTGTCTTCTCCTACGATAAAACGGTAAATATATCGTTCTAACATTGATGGGGTTCTTGTTCCACGGCCAACAGCCAACTGCAATTGGTAATCATCCTTTTTATATTTGACCGCAACATTACCGCCAACAGTAATATCAGTTCTTTGTCCTTGATTGCCATAAATAGCTACAAAACATTGAGTCGGATCTTTGGCTTCAGATACCACATAATCAGTCCGCAGACCGGCTGTCAAATAGTATCTATCAGACAATTTACGGTTAGCTTCAACAAAAACACCGAAATCATCAATATAAGCATCTTGCCAGACTTTCATTTTTTTGATTATAGGTGGATTTAACGGCACACCCGTGTTCGGATTATTGTTTATGATGACCGTTTTAGTACCGTCCCGTTTGATGATATCGGCATCCAGTCCGGTATAAATCAACCATTCCTTTTTCGGGATTAAGGCTACTTCCAACTTTCCTCCCATTGTGTTTGACATTACCGGAGTACGTGCATCCATTCCCGGATAATTCGGTCGTGGTTTGTCCATGCCGTATCCATTGGTCATCAAATGATCAACATAGGAATAATAGGATTTGAATTGTACATATTTAACTTTTTCTGACAATTGTTTTATCTTATAATCCAATCCCAACAAATAACTGTCGTCTTTGGGAGAATCCATTGGTAACCCGGCGTGTTTGATATTATTGCCGAATTTTTGATGCCAATTGATTTGCAAACGTTGATTTTTAGTTGGATTATAACCAAGTCTGATTGAATAACTATTGTGTTTAAATCCGGCTGGTGTTATAACACCGGTGCCGTCTTTATAGTCTCCAAAATCCCTGTGTTCACCGTCGATATTGATATCAAACTTTTTGGTTGCGTATAGCAAATCGGTTCGTAGTACCATATTGTTCCCATTGGTTTCATAACCCGATTGCAAATTGCCGTGCCAACCATATTCTTCCGGTACCGGTTGGCGGGTAATCATATTGACTATGCCACCGAATACCTGTCCGAAGCGAACGGTAAACGGGCCTTTAACGACTTCAATTTTCCGGATAGATTCGGGAATAACGTGTGCCGTGATAGGGTCCATACGGTTGGGACAAGCATTGACCATTTTATTACCACCGTCATATTTGATATTCATTTCTTCATATTTAAACGACCGTAAGGACGGTTCCATAGCTGTGGCACTACGTTTTTGAATGCTAAAACCCGGTATGTCATGAAACAAATCGGCTACATTACGCGATTGACTGCTTTTGACCACCTCATCCATTACAACAACTGAATGCGTAATATCAGACATCGGATCGGCTTTGATGACGACTTCGTCCAATGAAATGGTTTTTTTGACCATGTTTACCGTCATTTGTTCTTTGGCCGGCACTTTAATTGTCTTATAGCCCGGATATGAACATTCCAGCAAACTGCCTTCCGTAACATTAATTTTAAAGTTGCCGTCTATGTCTGAAATGGTTTTACTTGACAAATCTATGGATTTGATAACAACGCCTGCCAACGGTTCTTTTGTGGTGGCATCGTAAATTTTTCCTGTGATACTTTTATGTTGAGCATGGATATGCCCCGTCCATAAAAGCAATATTATTAATAACTGCTTCATTATTTTATTATTTTTAGTAGTTAAATTTTGTTTAATATATTTTTACAGAAAATTTTTTTGAAAAATGAAAAATTTCTGAAAAAGTGTATAAAAGTTTTTCTTAAAAAATTTTGTATTGGTGTTTTTACTAATCTCTTTTCGATTCCAGCCCTGGACTGTCGAGGGGGTGAGAGAAATATTAACTATTAGTTTTTTTTCGTCATTTTCTCTTCCAAAGTCGATAGTATTCTGTGGAATGACAAGCGCTTTTGACATCCCTAACGTGTGGGGCCGGGAGAAATCTCATTCATTTCTTCTTCAAACGGATGAACAAATTGTCAAATAGGAAAAACACAAAAAATATTATGTTGAATGAAGCAATGGGGGTGGTTTAATCATATCAGACAAGTAACCTTTAAAGGTTTTTTGTGTGATAATGATTTGTTTTTCGAGTTGAAAGAAAAATTTCGGGTAATATTTTTTATGTAAACCTATGCTGTGATACCAGGTGTATTCTTTAAGTTTTAAGGTGGGTAGTGTTGTTTTCTTCTTACCGGGATTATCGTCTTCCAATACTTTTTTAATTTCTTTTTTCAGATGACATTTGCCATTACAATGCATCCAGGGCTTATCCTTGTTTTCGCATAAGTCTTGGGAAATGTGTTTGTAATTAATCACATAATCAGCTATTGGTATAGCCGGGCTGACGATGACCAACACGTATATAAAAATTAATATGTATGAAACGATTTGTTTCAAAATTTTAACAATATGAAATAATTAAATGCATAAACCGCTTTGATAGAGAAATTTGTAATAAACCGGTACAATACCGATATTGGTAACAAAAATGATGAATTAAAGCTAAAATAATGTAATACTACCAATACAACTCATAGCGATATGCCATGAACAAATTTTTTTTAAAGTATCGATTTATTACAAATTTCCGCTGAAATAATAAATTGTAAGATTTTAACAAATTAAGAATTAGAATTTTTAAGAGAATTGTGGCGGTCTAAAAAACTCTTCAATATGAGAACTTGTAGGGGGGAGGATTATGAAATCTGAAATTTTGTTGAAGTTATGTTCCGGGCAAGTATATACAGGAGATTTTTGGGAATATAAAGTTTGAACAAAAACGGAAATACTGATAACGGGCAGTTTCGGACTTTCCTTTTTTTTGTCTTTACAAGCCCGTTTGATTAGTGCTTTTAAATAGGCATCGCCGGTGGGCGGGTGGGTAGAGTCGTGGGTTACTTCACAATTACACGAACAATCGTCATTGACATCCGTTGCCATATCTTGATGTAGATAATATTGTACAAAAGGAATAGCCGGCTGAATAATAGCTGTTGAAAAAGCAATCAGTAATAGTATGACGTAAATTTTATTTTTCAAAAGTGATAAAAATTTCTTAGAACAAAGTTAATGAAAAAAAATACAAGAAAGTATTTTTTTTTGTAAAAATTATGTAAAAAATATTAGATTTCTCACTACGTTTGAAATAACAAATTTAAGATGTTTAATAATACAAAAACTGCTTCGCAAAACGAAGCAGCTTTAAAAAATTTAACAAAAGAAACTTTGAAAATCAGGAGTGACCGAATGCCACGATTCTCAAAATTTTAATGTTTAAGACCAACCAACGCCAGGCTTGCCAAATGATGCATTTACGCATAAAACGGGTAAAGCCTGTGGGGATGGTGGCGTATGAAAATTCATTATAGCCACGTGTTATTCTTCTTAGATGTTTCTTGTGATCCATAGTATTATATTTTTTTGATATTTCAGATTAATTGATTTTATTCGGGTAATAGCCACCAGAACGGATAACCTTTGGCTTTATGCAAGAACATATAATGCATAAACCATTTGAGCCAGTGACCGGCAAGTCCGGGTTCTCCCATGGTATAGGTTAATGAACGGCCGAATTCGGGATATTTTTCCCAGTCTTGAACTATCGGGAATACGGTCATAGTGGCAGCCATACCGTTAGTCATACCGTATCCGGCCGATACGATACAAGCGGCTCCCATTTTTGACATGGATGCTTTATGTTTCAGTTTGTCTAAGGTTGCTTTTCCTTTGATGACATCCCGGATATTTTGAGCTGTCACTTTACCCATAACACCGGAAGGCATACCGGTTCTCGGCGGGGCGGGCACTATTGTTGTACCGTTTGGTGATGTAAAGGGTTTGGAAATGGTGTGAGGCGGAGCAAATGCTATACCGGGTGCAAATACATTTTTGTATTCGGGATGTTGAACGGTTTCGGGCCAATCGCTTGCTTTCCATTCTTCATAAGGTTTTTTGGTATAATCGGCATCAACAATCATAAAGCCGTTGGGCTTGAACATTTTATCGGTTATATCGTTGCCTTGCTTATCAAAAGCTTTGAATCCGGGCCCTGAGAAAGCCGGGATCAGCATAGCAAAGTCGTATTCCAATTCTTTATACTCACCGGCCAATGTTTCATAGTGAATTTTTTTATCATCTACTTTATATACTCCGGCCCGTTTAATCCAATTGATTTCTCTTTCGGCCAAGAATGATTCTGCAAAAATTTTGGTGGGCGTGATATAACCGTTACGTTTGATATATGCACCGCCCATTGCAAAATCACCCAGTTCGTATTCATTGGTTATATAGGTGATATTGGCTCTGTCCGATAAACCGCGACGGTCTATCTCGTGATAAACATTTAAGATATACTCAAATGCCGCTCCTTGACAAGTGGCTCCCGGATGTCCGATACCGATAACGATTTTTTGGTTTTCTCCGGCTTCCATTTTTTTGATAGCTTTTTGTAACTCTGACCAAGCATGTGAAGCATGGTTAAAATTACATACCGAAACCGTATGACCGTGTTCGGGTCCTAAACCTTCGGTTTTGTCAAAACGCAATTGCGGACCGGTTGCATTGACCAGGTAATCATAATCGACTACTTCTTTTTGTCCTTCTTTTCCTTGTCCGACGTATTCAATTGTCACATAAGGTTTTTCGGAACCTTCCCCCCCTTCGGGATGAATGGTTAAAGCTTTGGCTCTTTTAAAATTAATGCCCCATTTTTTATATTTCGGTTCCAATTTAAAACGGATATCTTCCGGTTTCATCCGGCCGACTCCTACCCATATATTGGACGGGACAAATTGATAATACTCATTGGGCGATATGACAACCACCTCATGAGATTTGTTTAACCACTTTCGCAGATATGCGGCCGCGGTATGTCCGGCGATTCCCGAACCTAAAACAACTACTTTTGCCATAATTAGATATTTTTTTTGTTTTTTCGGTTACAAATATAACTGAAAAATGATAAAAATCATAAAATAGTTGCAAAAAAAATACCGTCAAATTCTAAAAGAAACATATGTTACAAATAGAGTGTCGTGAGAATTGTAAAATTCATAATTGCTGATAAATGAAACTGCCAAGTATTGAGAATTGCAAAAAAAATATCATAATTTTTTTTGATTAAAAAAATGCCGTAAATAAAATACGGCATTTTTTAATGATTTGTTTGTAAAGTTTAAATAATAAGCATGGAATCGCCATAAGAGAAAAAGCGGTATTTTTCTTTTATGGCTTCCTGATAGGCATCCATGATTAAATCATACCCTCCAAAAGCCGCTACCAACATCAACAAGGTTGATTTGGGCGTATGGAAATTGGTTATCAAAGCATTGGCAATTTTAAAATCATAAGGTGGAAAAATAAATTTGTTAGTCCAACCTTTAAAAGAACGCAAATAATTATCGGCTGTAACCGATGATTCCAAGGCTCGCATAACCGTAGTGCCGACCGCACAAATACGTTTTTTGTTATCAATGGCTTTATTAACCGTGTCGGCAACATCTTGGGTGATAAAAAACTCTTCCGAATCCATTTTATGTTTGGACAAATCTTCCACTTCAACCGGATTGAATGTACCAACGCCTACATGCAAGGTGATTTCAGGCAAATGGACACCTTTGATTTCCAATCGTTTAATCAAATGCTTTGAAAAATGTAATCCGGCTGTTGGAGCAGCTACAGCGCCTTCGTGTTTGGCATACACGGTTTGATAACGTTCTTTGTCTTCGTCAGTAGGCGGTCGTTTGATGTATTTAGGTAAGGGTGTTTGTCCCAATTCTTTTAGTTTTTTTCTAAATTCTTCATAAGTTCCGTCATACAAAAAACGTAAGGTTCTTCCTCTTGAAGTTGTATTGTCGATAACTTCCGCAACCAATGTCTCATTATCGTCAAAAAACAATTTGTTACCAATCCGGATTTTGCGAGCCGGATCAACCATAACATCCCACAAACGGGTAGCCGGATCCAGTTCTCTAAGTAAAAACACTTCAATTTTGGCTCCGGTTTTTTCTTTGTTGCCGTATAAACGGGCCGGAAAAACTTTGGTATTATTGAGTATCAAAACATCGTCTTCATCAAAGTAGTCTAAAACATCTTTAAAAATTTTGTGTTCTATTTTTCCCGTATCTCTGTGAACGACCATTAAGCGGGACTCATCGCGACAATCGGAAGGGTATTCGGCTAATAATTCGGAAGGTAATTTAAAATCAAATTGTGATAGTTTCATCTGATTGCTTTTTAAATCGGGTTCTTAAAAATTTTTTAAATTGTCAAACCGGATGTTAATATTTTTGATGTAAAATATTTTTTATCAAGTTTTATGATGATTTTTTTATAAATAAACTTTGGATATGAGAATCAAAAGTTTAGCGGGCAAATATACAACAAAGCGCTGTCTTTTGTCAAGTTTTTACGTCAATATCTTTTAATTAAGCTTATAAACATCTTGTAATCAATAAGTTGAATGGGTAAATAAAAAAATCCGGTATATTTTTTTAACTGTAAAATAGAATTGATTTTTTGCATATCTTTATGATAAAAAATTTTGCAGTTTGAAAGCCGTAAAAGAAAATATTTACAACATACCAAATTTTTTGTCATTGTGCCGGCTTTTATCCGCTCCGTTTTTGTTTTATTTGGCATATGCCGGTTATGAAAAAGTTTTTTTTAATTGGTTTGTTATCAATTTAATTACCGATGTTTTGGACGGTTTTATCGCCCGGCGGTTTAATATGCAAACCGATATTGGAGCCAAGTTGGATTCTTTTGCCGATTTTACCATGTATTTATCGGGGATGTACGGTCTTATTACCTTAAAATGGCCCGTTTTACAAGCATACAAACACAGTTTTTTCTTATTGGTTTTTTATTATGTTTTCATAGATTTGTTTGCATTGGTAAAATTTAAAGAAGTATCTAGTTTGCATCTGATATCGTCAAAAGTTGCCGGGATTATTCAGGCTGTATTTTATTTCAGTATTTTTATCATAGGATTTTATCCGCTTTTATATTGGATTATGTTTGTTTTTTCTACATTATCTTTTATTGAAAACATGTATTTTTTAACAAAATTGAAAAAAATGCGTTCGGATTTAAAAGGTTTGTTTTTTACACGATTATAATTAAAAAAAAAGTATTTGTATCTTTACAAGATAATAAATATCGGGTTGTTATGAAAATTTATATTACAATTTTAATGTTTTTTGTTATTTTCATTTTTAGTTCTTGCGAAAAGGAAATTATTTTACATCCGGAAAACAGTGAACAAAAGTTATCCGTTGAAGCGATTTTTTCAGATTCTCCTTTTATTAGTTATATCCGTGTTACCAAGAGTAAAGGAATATATGAGCCGATTACCAATCATGAGCAAATAACGGATGCGGATGTTAAAGTCATCGATTTAATTACAAATGATACCATAATATTTAATTACGATACTTCATTGGCACAATATAAGACGACTGTTGCCGGTATTGAAAATCATGTTTATCATCTGGATATTATGGCACAAGGACATCATTTGACGGCAACAAATACAATGACCGGAAATGTTTCTCTGGATGGTGTAATGTCCGTTCAGACGGTTGATGACCCCGATTTGTATTATTTAAAAATTAAATTTGATGATCCTCCCGGTCAAGAAGATTACTATTTAATTATTATGCAACCTCAAGATCCTAATTCCGGTTTGGAATCCCGTTTTTCGGTGATGTCCGATATGACTTATAATAGTAGTGAAAAAACTTTGAGTATTACAGATGAATTTTTTCATAAAGATGAAGACTGGATTATTTTATTTTTTCATATTGATAGAAGAAATTTTAACTATTTCAAAGTTATTCACAGAGCTATGAAGAGTTTGGTTAACGGGGCGCATCCTTTTTACGGTTTATCATTGGGTAATCCGCAAGGGACTATTGACGGGGGTCAAACTTTGGGTTATTTTATTACTTCACCGGTTGGTTTTTCGCCTATCAGAATCGGAAATTAAAAAAATATAAATTATGTCATTTAACATAAACAAATACATCAGAGAGATTAAAGATTTTCCCAAGCCCGGGATTAATTTTAAGGATATCACGCCATTGTTGGCTGACAAGTACGCTTTGCAAAAGACAACGGAACAACTACTGGCCTCAATACCCTCACAAGTTGATAAAGTGGCCGGCATTGAAGTGCGTGGCTTTTTCTTTGCTACATTACTGGCCGAACATTTGAACGCTGGTTTTGTGCCTATTAGAAAAGCCGGTAAACTACCTTATAAAACTTATACCGAAACGTATCAATTGGAGTATGGAACGGATAGTTTGAGTATGCATGTTGATGCTATCAAGCCGGGAGAAAAAGTATTGATTCATGATGATGTTTTGGCTACCGGCGGAACCGCTTCCGCTGCTGTCAAATTGGTAGAAAAAGCCGGTGGTGAAATAGTTCAACTCAGTTTTTTAATTGATTTGGGCTTTCCCGAAGCTCATGAGAAATTGAAAGATTATAACATTTCATGGCTTTTGACCTATTTATAATTTTTTTATTTTTGTAATAATTATAACCTAAAATTCAATATTATGAAAAAGCTATTTGTACTTTTATTTTTTGGTATTTATTTTGTTAATCATGCCCAGTTTGATAAAATTTTTGCATCCGAAGGAGATGCCAATAAATTTATAACCGATTATACCAAACCGGCATTTAAAGGTTTGATGTATGCTTCCAATAGTGCATGGGTCACATCGGCTAAACCGGTAAAACCTTTTCATGTGGAATTAAACATCAGTGCTGCCGGAGCTTTTATACCGGACAAGTTTGAAACTTTTACAATTGACGAATCCGATTATGAATACTTTCATATTGAAAGTGGCCCTAAGGATGTTCCGACGGTTATGGGGGGACAAAGTAATACACACTTAAAGATTATAATCCCTGATCCTGCACATAACGAAAATAAAATATTGGAATTGGACGCCCCCGGTGGCATCAGAGACTCTTTGCCGGTTAATGCCGTTCCGGCGCCTTCCATTCAGCTTTCCGTGGGATTGCCGCTTGGGT
>JALVST010000081.1 GCA_027024205.1 Flavobacteriales bacterium
TATTGGTTTTTGTATGAGCAACAATTGCGATGTAAAAGGATTCACCGAAGGTAAATCCAAAAAAAATAGATTTTAGATTTATTAAATTTATAATTGACATTAACTTTTGACTTGTCCCGGGTTATCCGGACCTACCAGGTTTCAAAAACCTAGTAGTAGATCTCTATCCTACAACCTACGCCCTATCTTAATCACCATTTGTTCTTTCCAAGTTTTAAAATCCCCGTCAATAATATGTTTACGGGCTTCCCTGACCAGCCACAAATAAAACCCGAGATTATGTACCGAAGCGATTTGTTTGGCCAAAAATTCATTGGATGCAAACAAGTGTCGCAGGTAAGCTTTGCTGTAAGCTGTATCGACAAAAGTTATCCCCATAGGATCAACGGGGCTAAAATCGTTTTTCCATTTGGCATTTTTGATATTGATAGTGCCTTCCGCAGTAAATAACATCCCGTTCCGGGCGTTACGTGTCGGCATCACACAATCAAACATATCTACACCCAAAGCAATGTTTTCCAAAATATTGACCGGTGTCCCGACGCCCATCAGATAACGCGGTTTATCCTCAGGTAAAATATCGCATACCAATTCCGTCATTTCATACATTTCCTCAGCCGGTTCGCCTACCGACAAACCACCTATTGCATTGCCGTCCGCTCCTTTTGAAGCGATATACTCCGCCGATTGTATCCGCAAATCTTTAAATGTACTCCCTTGGACTATCGGAAATAAACTCTGCTCATAATCGTATTTGGGCGGTATTTTTTCCAGATGTTCGATACAGCGGTCTAACCATCTGTGTGTCATTTCCATAGACGCTTTGGCATATTTGTAATCCACCGGATAATCGGTACATTCGTCAAAAGCCATGATGATATCCGCCCCGATACTTCTTTGAATTTCCATGACCCGTTCGGGCGAAAAAAAATGGTAAGACCCGTCGATATGTGATTTGAATTTAACGCCTTCCTCTGAGATTTTCCGGTTATCAGCCAAAGAATATACTTGAAAACCACCGCTATCGGTCAAAATGTTGCGATGCCAACCCATAAACCGGTGTAAACCTCCGGCTTGTTCTAAAATATCCGTACCGGGACGTAAATATAAATGGTAAGTATTCCCCAAAATAATATCCGCCTTGATATCTTGTTTCAACTCCCTTTGATGTACCGCCTTTACCGTGCCTATTGTTCCCACAGGCATAAAAACCGGCGTTTCAACAATGCCATGTGACAAACTGATAATGCCGGCACGTGCCTTGGTATCACGGTCCTTCTTAATCAAATCGAAATTCATACAACATTTTTATTTGCAGCAAAGATAATTTAAAATATCAATCAATTTATCGATAAAATTGTAATTTTAACAGCTAAAACGATAATTTATTTTGTATCTTTACGTTCTCTATTGAGACTATTTTATCTTAATTTTGTAAAAAAGTATATCATGAAACATTTTTTGATTCTTTTACTGTTTTTATCTACCATATTATCATCCGCCCAATCCAATTCCAAAAAAACTATTGACTTAAGACAAGGTAATATTGAAGAAAAATTTAATGAAATTTACTCTAAATCAAGTAATTACCAAGAATATAAAGTTATTAAAAAATATCATTTTCTCCAACTGAAAAAACAAGTTTTGGATAGCTTATCCAAACAAAAAAACGACTACAAAAAAGCCAGGAATGAAATTTTAAAATTGCAAAACCGTATCAATAAATTACAAGCGAATTTAACGCAATCCCATTCACAAATTAGTAATCTTACAACAGAAAAAAATCAAATAGAATTTATCGGGATTCCTGTTAAAAAATCCAAATATCAATGGATTGTTTGGACCATAATAAGTATTTTGATTTTACTTTTAATTTATTTTATTTACCTTTATACCAACAGCCAAAAACTTACCAAAACTGCAAAAATAAATCTGTCCAAATTGGAAGAAGAGTATTTCAATTTCAAAAGTACGGCTTTGGAAAGAGAACAAGCCTTAAAACGTCAATTACTCGACGAAAAAAACAAAAATCAATCTTAGATGCTGTATTGTTAGATTATTAATTTTTTATGCCTCAAAAATTCTTACAACGGATAGTCGGAGAATTGATCAAGTCCGGACATTTACATGAAAAAATAATTGTTTTACCCAACAAACGTTCAGGATTATTTCTCAAAAAAGCATTGATTGAAACGCTGCAAAAACCGGTTTTATCACCGCAAATTCTCACTATTGAAGAATTTTTGGCCGGCATGACTCCTTTTGTACAAACTGACTGGTTAGAATTGATTTTTGATTTTTTTCAAACATATATAGGACTTTATGGTGACACAAGTCAAAGTTTTGATGAATTTATTCGCTGGGCACCTACCCTATTGGATGATTTTAATCAAATAGATGCCTTTAATGTCGATGCCAAAGAAGTTTTCACTTACATCAATGAAGTTAAAAAAATAGAAGATTGGCAACTCAAACCCGGCAGTCCGAAAATGATTACGGACTATCTCAAATTTTACGATTCCCTTTACGATTTATACCAAAATCTAAAAAAACGTTTACAAGATAAACATTCGGCTTATCCGGGAATGATCAGCCGTTATGTAGCAGATCATATCGAAAAACTGTCTGAAAATTTTGAAACGGAACAAATTATTTTTGCCGGATTCAATGCTTTAAATTCCAATCAGGAAAAAATCATAAAACAGTTGATTATCAACGACAAAGCCCGTATTTTTTGGGACACCGACCAATATTATTTGCAACCGCATTTTGAAGCCGGCAGGTTTATCAACCGGCATCTGAAAAGTTTTAAGGATTTTAATTGGATTTTTGATCATTTCAAACACCCCAAACAAATAGACATTATTGGGGTTACCGGCAATATAACGCAGACCCAAGCCATAGCACATATTTTGGAAAATGAACTCATAGAACATCCCGGAAAAGACCTGACTGAAACAGCTATCGTTCTCAATGAAGAACATTTGTTGTTACCGTTAATCAATAGTTTGCCTGAGAGTATAGATGCCGTAAATATCACATTAGGCTTACCACTTAAAAATTTACCTATCAGTCGTTTTTTCGAATTGTTAGTACAATTGTATGCCGAGAAAGAACAATACGGACGTTTCCGTTTGGATACCATTGTCAGTATTATCAATCAAAATCTGTTTGAACAAATTTTGTCTGACCGTGAACAACGTGCCAACCGGTCATTACTTGAAGAATTAAAAAAATTTAAAACCAATCTGATTTCGCAAGATTTATGGATACGCACGCTTCAAGATAGCAAATCGTTTATCAAAGGATTGATTATCAACGACTTTTCCGTATTAAAATTTACAGAGTCATTGTTAAAACTCATCGATTTTTTTGCCCGTCAAAATCCCGGTCGATTGGATGGTTTGGCATTGGTAAAATTTGAAAAAATATTCAAACAATTACAAGATTTTATCACCCAAACCGGAGAAATCAGAGATATGCGCACCTTCCGGTATTTATTTAACAGGTTACTGCATCAAGAACGATTGGCATTTGAAGGTGAACCGCTTGAAGGTTTGCAAATTATGGGAATACTTGAAACGAGATTATTGGATTTTGAACATGTCATTATCACCTCGATGAATGAAGGGGTTATGCCACGTGGTCGTAACGACCGGTCTATCATTCCGTTTGAAATCAAAAAACATTTCGGTTTACCGCTACACCACGACCAAAATGCCATAATTGCCTATCATTTTTACCGTTTGTTGCAACGGTCGAAAAAAATCAGTTTGATTTATAATATTTCCGCTGACGGATTCAGCGCCGGAGAACAAAGCCGTTTCATCACCCAAATAGAAAACGAATCTGACCGCAATGTTCATCAAATCAATCATCGCATCTTTGACTTGTCAACAGACACAAAAGCCGTTGAAAAAGAACAAATTACAAAAACTCCATATACCTTTCAAAAATTAATGGAAATAGCCCGTTCAGGCTTTTCCCCCTCGGCACTCGGCACATACATTCGTAACCCGCTGAAATACTATAAAAATTATATCCTCAATTTGGATGAACCACAAGAAATTGGCGATGCGATTCCGGTTTTTACCATGGGAAATATCATCCATGAAGTCATTGAATTATTGTATTTAGATTACACGGGAAAAATATTAAAAACAGACTATTTCGACACTTTTTTAAAACGTTATGAACAACTGGCATTAAAATTATTCATTGAAGAAAGTTTTGGAAAAGATGTTCCCGTTAAACCGGAAATGATTACCGGAAAAAATTTGATAGTTTATGAAATAATTAAAAAAAATATCAAAGACATACTTCTATATGATCTACAAACCGTCAAAGCAGGAAACCACTTGGAAATTGTAGCTCTGGAACAAAAGTTAAAAGCCCGATTACCCGTTCAAGATAAGGAGATCTACATTAGAGGTAAAGTGGATCGTATAGACCGGCTCAATGGGACTTTAAGAATAGTGGATTACAAAACCGGCAGTGTAAAATATGAAAATATTAATATCGGAAAAGCCGGGAATAAAGAACAAGATTTTGTTCCGGATTTAAGTCTATTACGAAGTAATGCCATTAAAGAAAAACTTTTTCAATTACTGACTTATGCATGGTTATACTACCAGCAGGGCAATTTTTTAACGACCGACTGGCCCTTTGAAGTTGGTATTTTATCTACCAGAAATATCCGTCACGGTTTATTAAAAGCCAATATTTACGGTAGCACAAATATCGATATCACAATCTTAAAGCATTTTGAAGAGCAACTAATTTTACTGATAGAAGAATTGTTTGATCCGAATATTCCTTTTATTGAAACCGATAGTGCCTACTAATAAGGCTGAATTTAAATACTTTAAAACAGAGGAACTCTATTCTGTGCAAATTGACTTTTCTTTACTTTTATTTTTTTGCGGATAACTAAAACATTCAAATAACGTGAGAAAATATTACTATAGCCGCACTGGTAAAGATACTATAAAAATCATTTAACTTTGAATTATCAACATTATGTTATTTAAAAAAGATGTTATTTTTTCATAAAAAATGAAAAAATGACATTTTTTAATGACAAATTGAACGTCTGCAAAACATTTTTACAGGTTGGTATTTATTTTGATAAAGTTTAAGTGAGTTTAACCCATAAAAAATAAAAAATTATGAAACCTATAATCAGAAAACCCATAAACGATCCGATTTTATCATTCTTTGATGATTTCTTAACCAATCAATTGGCTAAAGTAGGTAATGAACAATTGGTTGTACCTGCTGTCAATATCATAGAAAACGATAAAGAAGTTAAAATAGATGTCGCTGCTCCCGGATTGAGCAAAAAGGATTTTGAAATCAGCGTTGAAAACAATACTTTGACCATTTCGGCTCACAAAGAAGTGGAAAAAGTGGAAGAAGGTACTAATATTGTCAAAAAAGAATTCGGATACGAAAATTTCCAACGTTCGTTTACTTTACCAGAAGAATTGTTTGATGTAGAAAACATTAAAGCATCTTACAAAAACGGCGTTTTGGAAATCACTATTCCGAAAAAAGAAGAGGAACAAAAGAAAGTTAAGAAAATTCAGATTTCATAACTAATTCTTAATGAATATTTTAAGAGGCGTTTCGAAAAAAACGCCTCTTTTTTTTAAAATCGTTTTATATACAAAAGGCCGGCATGTCAAATCTCTATTTCATTCCTTCTTTGAAATCATGTAACATCTTATATTTACGTTTTTTATATTGACCGACGATAAAATCTAATAATTTGTTTTTAAAAATCAACCCCAACAATCCCAATGCTACAAAAAAGGCGACCCCATATTCAAATCCGAAATATTTTTTGATGACAATATAAAATATGATAGGTAAAAAAATGCGTAGCATGGAAACAACAAAGGTTTTCATCTTAAAACTGTCTTTTGTTTGAAAAGCTTTGACTTTTTCGTTTAATTTGACAGGAGTCGTGCGAAATATTCCGGCATATAAAATCAATGGCATATTAAATCCGAGGGTAAAAATACTCATTGCCAACAACAACGCATATACTTGCCAACCTAAAAATAAAAAAGGTAAAGTCAATATCAAAATCAAGATCACTGACACACTCAGAAGATACCATTTGGCTTCAATATACTGCCGGTAAGTCAAATTTTGGGTCATCAATAACGGATAATATTCACTATCCCAGGCCGGAATAAAAGTTCCGAATTGCAAAACGAAATAGCCCGCAAGCATCATCAAAAAAAGGATTTTGTTAAATTCCGGCTGGTATTGTCCTCCGTATTGAGACATTAAAAAAAACGACATCACATAAAAAACAAAAAATCCGTATAACGATTGCCGTGGACGGACATTTCTCCAAATCAAACGCAAATCATTACGGATTAAACTTCCGGTAATACCGAAACGTTCCGTCCATGACAAGTTCATCGTTTGTACTTTATTTTTCTTGTGTCCTTTGATAGCATCATCCAAATAAAAGCGTTTTTTAAAATAAAAATACAGTCCGGCCAACGTTAATCCTAAAAGTAACACCGGTCCTAATACGAGTATCTTATTTTTATAAACGGCTACGAAAAAATTACCTATAAACTGTAAATGGACCGTAAGCCATTTGATTTTATATATGATTACAAAAACCATCAAACTCATTACCACACTAACCCAAGTATTACGGCTACTAAAAAATAAAGCTAATTCGATAACAAAAGTAAAACTCAATACAGCCAATGCCCAGAACAATAATGAAATCATATCATAGCCGCTGTGATAAAACAATCCCACCGCCAAACCTGTCATCGAAAAAAATACCAAATTTACCGGCATTGTCAAAACTTTCAATAGTTGAAATTTGATAATTTTAGATTTACGAACCGGTAAAATCATAAAAGGTTTGACTTCCATGGAATCAAAATTGATATACATCATCACGTAAAAAACAATAAATAAATAAATATAGAGGTAAGAATTGGCTTTAACAAACAAGTCAGTTGCGGGATACTCTTTTTTGATGTCTAAATACAACACAACAACGAGTAAAATCATATAGGCGGCAAAAAAAAGATAACCAATAAAACTAAAAATTTTACCAATCATCCTGGTTGATAAACCGGGACGCCGCATAAATTTTTTGTATGATAATTTGAACAAATCCAAGTATGTCATGGGTCCTTTTGATTTATTAAATCACAAAGTTATTCATTTTCATTTATAATGGCAGTCTTTTTTTGTTCCAACTTATATGTAGTAAAAAAAAAGACGCTCTTTCGAACGTCTCCTTATTGTATTGTTCCATTAGTATCCGTTAAACGCATACCGGTTATCTTCCCTGACTTTTTTAGCAATAATACGACGTAACTCGTTGAGATTAGGCGTATTGTTATATTTGGTAAAGCGTTTGACACCCATCAACATCATCCGTAATTCATCACCTTGTGCAATGGAATAAATAGCTTCGGTAGCTTTAAATTTGATTTTTTCCACGGCATTGAACAAATTCAGTTTACTCATGGCTATTTCTGCATTAAAATCTGCATCCGGATTTTGTATGAGTTTCTTTTGAGTCGCCAAAATAGTACTTTCTGCCATATAAATTTCAATCAATATGTCAGCTGCATCCAATACCAGTTGCTGTTGTCCGCCGAGTTTATTTCCGAATTTTTGTGCGCCGGTTCCGGCTATCATTAAAAAGACCTTTTTCAACCGCTTAATCATATCCAGTTCTTCATCCAAAGGACGATTAAATTCCGGTTTATCAAAAGAAGGTATCCCCATCAATTCGCCGGCTACCGCCTTTGCCGGGCCCAACAAATCCAATTGTCCTTTCATAGCCTTACGAAGTAACATGCTGATAGTTAAGAGTCTATTAATCTCATTAGTTCCTTCGTAGATACGGGTTATTCGGGCATCACGCCACCAACTTTCCATGGGCATTTCTTCGGAAAATCCCATACCACCGAAAATTTGCAAGCCTTCATCCGAAACAACTTGTGTCCCGTCAGACACATAAACTTTTAAAATAGCCGCTTCTATGGCATATTCTTCAAAAGTTTTCTTTTCGGCTTCCACTTCGGTCAGTCCGTTAGCTTTGTGTTCGGCTATCTTGTCACTGATATCTTTGGCAGCCCGGTAAATTCCAGATTCCGAAACGTAAGTTCTTGTTGCCATCTCGGCAATCTTTTTCTTTATAGCACCGAAATTTATCAAAGGTTGTCCGAATTGTTTACGTCCGTTGGCATAACGGATACTTTCATTGATAATTCGACGCATGGCATCAACAATACCTGCTGCCAATTTAATCCGGCCGATATTCAATACGTTTAAAGCAATTTTAAAACCTTCTTGACGTTTTCCCAACATATTTTCTACCGGAATTTTCGTATCGGAAAAGAAAATTTGACGTGTCGATGACGAGCGAATACCGAGTTTCTTTTCTTCTTCTCCCAATTTAAAACCATTAGGATTTTTAGGATCATATTCAAAGATAAAAGCCGTTAATTTATCGTCTTTTTCGCCGTTTTCCACGATTTTGGCAAAAACAATAAAGGTATGCGCAAAACCCGCATTACTGATCCACATTTTTTGTCCGTTAATAATCCAATGTTTACCGTCATCAGACAAAACAGCCGTTGTTTTACCGCTATTGGCATCCGAGCCTGCCGTCGGTTCGGTCAATGCATAAGCACCTATCCATTCTCCCGTAGCCAATTTGGGTAAATATTTGGCTTTTTGTTCTTCGGTTCCGTAAAGAAAAATCGGCATCATCCCGATACCTGTATGTGCCCCGTAAGCCGTTGCAAATGAACCGGTTGCTCCGGAAATACGATCACATACCAACATAGCACTGACAAAATCCATACCCATACCGTTGTATGCTTCGGGAATACCCACGGATAAGAATCCCATGTCACCGGATTTTTTCATCAATTCTAAAACCAAATCGTAATCGTGAGCTTCAAAACGCGGTTTGACCGGCATCATCTCACGGTCAACAAATTCCGTAGCGGCTTCCGCCATCATTTTTTGTTCTTCCGATAAATCATCCAAAGTAAAAATGTCTTCGGATTTGTAATCTTTTATAATAAAATCTGCTCCTTTTTTCATCTGTTTATTTTTTTATTTTAACATTATGGTCAGATGTAACCTTTGATGAATAAAATAATCATTACGATGTGTGTTTAATGATTTTTTTAATCTTGTCGGTTTCATTTTTTTTGTTTTAATTATTTCTTATTAATCACTGAGCGTCTCACTGAGCTTGCCGAAGTGTTACACAGAGTATCACAAAGTTTTTAGTTTTCTATAAATAGATTCCTCATCGCTTTGCTCTGCCGGAATGACTGTGGGTTTCATTTCAAACGTCCAACTGTCATTTCGATCCCGGCTTTGGCAGGGAGAGAAACCTCATTATTATTTTCAAGCTTTAGATTTCTCAGTCATACCTCTTTCAAAATGACAACGAACACTACTATCTGACTGATTAACAACTGATTATATTTTCTAACCAACGAGGAACCAGAGAAATAATCTAATTATCACTTTTCAATTCACAATAATTCGAATATACCGGCAGCACCTTGTCCGGCACCGACACACATAGTCACCAGCCCGTAACGTCCGCCGGTTTGTTTCAATTCGTCCAAAATTTGCACTGTCAATTTAGCACCGGTCATGCCGAGCGGATGTCCCAAAGAAATAGCTCCTCCGTTTATATTCACTATGTCAGTATCCAATTCTAAATTTTTAATCACGGCCACAGATTGCGACGCAAAAGCTTCGTTCAATTCTATTAAATCGATATCGTCTTTTTTCATGCCTGCTTTTTTCAGAACTTTTGGTATGGCATAAAGCGGTCCGATACCCATAATTCGCGGCGGCACACCGACAACGGCATAATCGACCAAGCGGGCATAAGGTTTCAATCCGAGTGCTTCCATTTTTTCTTTGGACATCACCAACACAAAAGCGGCCCCATCCGATGTTTGTGACGAATTACCCGCTGTAACCGTGCCACCTTGGGCAAAGACGGGTCGCAGTTTAGCCAATTTTTCCAAGGTCGTATCGGGACGCGGTCCTTCATCGGTATCCATAATAAATTTTTTACTTTTTTTCTTACCCGACGTTGCATCGTAGTAAATCTCTTCTACTTCTACCGGTACAATTTGATTTTTAAACTTGCCTTCTTTGATAGCTTTAACCGCCCGCATATGTGATTCGTAAGCAAAACGGTCTTGTTCTTCACGGGAAATATGATATTCTTTGGCTACGGCTTCCGCTGTTAAACCCATACCCCAATACCAATCGGGATGACCGTTCTTGACCACACTGTAAGCCAAAGACGGTTTAAAACCACCCATAGGCACCATTGACATACTTTCCGAACCGCCGGCAATTATAATATCGGCATGACCGGTTTGAATTTTTGCCACAGCCGTCGCAATGGTTTCCAATCCGCTGGCACAAAAACGATTCATTATTTGTCCGGGAACTTTAACGGTATCCAAACCCATTAAACTGATCATGCGTCCCATATTAAGCCCTTGTTGGGCTTCGGGCATAGCATTGCCAACAATGACATCGTCAATCATTTCAGGTTTGAATGCACCACCTGTCTCTGCCTCTACTTCTTTGATTAAATATTTGATGACGTCAGCCGCCAAATCATCGGGACGGTAATTTTTAAAACTACCCTTTTTGGCTTTGCCTACGGCTGACCTGTATCCTTTTATAATATATGCTTCTTTCATTTTATTTTTGGTTATTTGTTTATACTGGTTAATCGGTTATTTGATGATTTGTCATTTCGAACGAACGAGATACGAGTGAGGAGAAATCTTATTATCAATTATCAATTAAATAGATTGCTCAGTCGTTCCTCCTTCCAAATGACAGCTGTTTGTCATTCCGAATGCAGTGAAAAATCTAAACTAGTTCCTCAAAGGTTTACCCGTTTTCAACATGTGTTCGATTCGTTCTAAAGTTTTACGTTCACCGAGCAAACTCAAAAATGCTTCTCTTTCGAGTTCAATCAAATAGTCTTCACTGACTTTTGCCGGTCCGGACAAATCACCACCGGCAATGACATAGGCCAATTTATCGGCAATCTTTTGGTCATGTTCAGAAATATAGTTACCGGCTCTCATACTGTCAGCGCCTACCATGAATGTACCGAGGACTTCTTGTCCTAAAACTTTGATATCATTACGTTTTATTGGCTTGACATAACCGTCTTGTACCATTTGTAATGCATAACGTTTGGCAGTAGCTATTTGACGGTCTTTGTTTAAAACAACAATGTCACGTCCTTTTTGTAAAAAGCCTAATTTAAATGCTTCGTAGGCACTCGTTGCAACTTTTGCCATGGCAATCGTCATAAAAGTTTCAGTATAGCGGTTAATTTCGACATCGCCTTTTACCAAACTATCAGAGGTACGTAATACCATTTCTTTGGTACCGCCACCCGCCGGAATCAAACCGACCCCAAATTCGACCAAACCGATATAGGTTTCGGCTGCCGCTACAACTTTATCAGCATGTAAAGTAATTTCACAACCACCACCAAAAGTCATACCGTGCGGGGCTACCACGACTGGGATGCCCGAATAACGCACCCGCATCGCCGTTTCTTGAAATGTTTTAACGGCCATATACAATTCATCCCACTCTTGTTCAACCGCTAACATTAATACCAAGGCCAAATTGGCGCCTACGGAAAACTGAGCCCCTTGATTACCGATAACCAAACCGTCATATTTTTCTTCCGCCATATTGATTCCCCGGTTAATAGCTTCAATCACACCGACACCCAAGGTATTCATTTTGGAATGAAACTCTACATTGATGATACCGTCACCCAAATCGATGATAGATGCATCGTCATTATGCCACAATGTATGAGTTTGCCGGTAATTGTCGAGATAAATATAATCGTCTTGACCGGGTACTTTTTGATAGGCTTGCTTTTGAATATCGTAATAATAAGTCGCCCCGTCTTTAACGGAATAAAAACTCTCAACACCGTTGGCAAGCATTTGGGACACCCAATCCGGTATAGTTTTGCCTTCTTTGGTCATCATTTCTACGGCTTTGGCAACACCTAAGGCATCCCAAATTTGAAACGGTCCGTACTCCCAACCGAAACCGGCCCGCATGGCATCGTCAATTTGATACAGATTATCGGCAATTTCGGGAATGCGATGTGACGCATAAGAAAATAAACCGCTAAACGTTTTACGGTAAAATTCGCCGGCTTTGTCCTTACCTTTTACCAATACTTTGTAACGGTCTTTGACATTGTCGATATTTTGGGTCATCAACAACGTATCAAATTTCACTTTTTGCTTCGGACGGTATTCCAAAGTTTTCAAGTCCAAAGCTAAAATTTCTTTTTTACCGTCTTTTTTAATTTTTTTATAAAATCCCTGCCCTGTTTTGTCTCCTAACATGTTGTTTTTCAACATCTTTTGAACATAATCCGGCAATTTAAACAACTCATGAGCTTCATCATCCGGAACGGCTTCATACAACCCCGATGCTACGTGTGCCAGCGTGTCTAATCCGACAATATCAGCGGTTCTAAAGGTAGCGGATTTTGGGCGTCCTATAACAGGCCCGGTCAGTTTATCGATTTCTTCAACAGTATAATCTCCCCCTTCTACCAAATGAAAAATATCCATTATCCCATACACGCCTATACGGTTACCGATAAAAGCCGGCGTATCTTTGGCCAGCACGGTGGTTTTGCCCAGATATTTATCACCATAATCCAAAAAGAATTGCACCAATTCAGGATCCGTATCTTTGGTAGGAATAATTTCCAGTAATCGCAGATATCGTACCGGATTGAAAAAATGTGTCCCTAGAAAATGTTTTTTAAAATCTTCCGAACGTCCCTTTGCCATCAGAGAAATAGGTATCCCCGACGTATTGGATGATACAATGGTACCGGGTTTACGGTATTTTTCAATTTGATCAAATACAGCATTTTTAATATCCAAACGTTCCGGCACTACTTCAATAATCCAATCGACACCGGCAATTTTTTCCATATCATCTTCCGTATTACCAACTGTGATACGGTTGGCAAAGGCTTCATCATAAAATAAAGCCGGTTTGGATTTTAAGGCTTTTTTCAGGTTTTCCCTTGCAATACGATTACGCACAACAGGACTGTCCAATGTCAATCCCTTGCCTTTCTCTTCATCGGTAAGTTCACGCGGTACAATATCCAGCATTAAGACTTGTATACCGGTATTGGCCAAATGGGCGGCAATACCGGAACCCATGATACCCGAACCGATAACTGCTGCTTTTTCAATTCGTCTTTTCATATTTATTTGTTATATGTTTATACTTGTCATTATAATATTATTAAATTTTTTATGTCATCATAGATTTCTCTGTCGTGCCTTCTTAGGAGAGAAATCTATTTTTCCATTTTCAATTCTGACGGACAGTCGTGGCTCTCCACACTTTATTCCATTTACAGAGACAAAAAGCAATTCGTCTCTATACATTATATAAAATTTCAATTCAAAAAATCTCTCTCTTATTAACCATTTTCAATATTTTTTGAGAGACATCTCTAAAAATCTCCAATTCTTTTTCTCCGATTTTTTCTTTTAAAACCTCATTAAATTTCAAAACGGTTTCTTTAGATTTATCACGCATTTGACTGCCAAAATCCGTTAACTTTATCAAAACACTCCTGCCATCATACGGATTTTTTTCTCTGTAAATCAATTTTTTTTCTTCCATTTTTTTCAATGTCCTTGACAAACTGGTCGTTTCCATACCAAGCATAGGGGCCAGAGCTGTTGATGGTGTTCCCACTAGCGGGTCTATTTTTAACAAGACATATCCAATAGCCATTGTACCACCGTATTTCGTTGCTTCTTCATTATACAATCTGGTGATGCTCATCCAAAGTTCCCTGATTAATTGATCGGTTGTCTTTTCTTTGGTCATCTTATTTATTGATTAGCATACAAAATTAAAAAAAAATATTATGCGTGCATAATAATTTATAAAAAAAAAGGCGATAATTATTCATTTAAAAATTTTACGGCTCTGTTTTTACGGAAATTCCAAATTTTTTCAAAATATCTGAAAAAGTATCAAAATCCACTTGATAAGATATGCCGATACCTTGGGTATAACCTTCCTGTTGTCCCAAGTATTCCAATTCGGTTTGTTTATTAAACACTCTGAAGATTAAATTTCCTTTTTTATCGAGATAAACTTCCAATTCCACATCTCCGACGATAGAAGATTTGGTATAACGACCGACCGGGATGGCCACTTTACCGTTGATATATACCTTTTTATTGATTTGGGTCACCAAACTCAAACCGACTTGGGGGTCGGTAATTAAATTACGCTCAATATTCTCATTACCGCTGGTATAATTGAGATTGACCTGAAATTTGTCATCTTGTGCCATCAAGCCGTTTAAGATATTCAAACCTTTCTCGGTAAAGGTTTTAACCACACCTTCTCCTGCCCTTCTGGAAAGATTATAATCGTTTTCATTGATAAAATCACCGAATGATAAAAGCGATAAAACTTGTAAAGTTTTTTTGTCCGGATCACTCAACAAATAATCTACTTGAGAACGCAAAACAGCATTGGCTTTGGGCAATTTCAAATCAAAAGAGATAGCCGGTTTTATCAATTTGTCCCTCAGATATATGATGACTTCTACGGGTATTTTTTTAGCTGTCAGGCCTTGTTCTGAGAGTAAGACTGTCGGGTCGGCAAATGTTTCATAAACCGCTTTGATATCCAACGTAGCATCATACGGGTCGCCTTCCCAACTGACGTAACTACCCGGTTCAACCACAAATTTCTTATCTATAACTCCGGCATATTTAAAATTATAAACTCCTTCTTCAACAGCAAAATCACCGAAAATATTGAACTGACCGTTGGTATTGATATTCATCAAAACCAATCCGGTGCCTCTGGCAACCAATGTGCTTCCGAATTCCTGATCAAGTAAAATTTCGACTTGGGCATCCGGAGTAATATCCAAATCAAAATTCATTTCCAGCCCTTCATAAACTTTTCGGCGTTTTTTTATGCTTCTTTTTTCTTTGTTATAATCTTTTTTAGATACAATTCTGACAAAGTCATTTTCACCGAAAGACTCAAAATCAGTTAAGGTAATAACCAAATATGTTTTGGGTTTTGTCTGCATTTCCGCATCTATTTTCAAATGATTTACCGAACCGTAAATCCGGGCTTTTCCGGCCGTAAATACAGTGCCGTAAAACATTTCCATAGGGTCTTTTGGAGTATCCAATACCAGTAAATTATCCGTATCAATGTTTAAATCCAAATGCCAATTTTCAAAATTATGATGCCTAATCGTTCCGGTAAGGCCTGCTTCCGTTTTGTAGCGGGTATCAATAAAACGGGCGTTTTTTAATTCGAATGTTTGATCGTGCAAATACACAACCGTTTGATTTTTAAATTTGTAATCGGTATTTAAAGCTAATATTTTCAATCCCAAATCATTGGTAAATAATTTTCCATCAAAAGAAAGATTTTTCATTTGACCTGAAACTTTTACCCTGCCGGATATTTTACCTCTGATATTGCCAAAAGTTTCTTTAAACAGATTTTGCAGTGGTTTGACAGAAAAATCATTAAGAACCAGATTGGCACTAAGTCCGGGCGTTTGTTTTTTCATATCGACATATCCCAATAATTTTAACGATTGAACCGATTCTTTCAACACGGTCATGTCCACAAAAATATGTTTGCCGGGTAAAGCGCTGACTTTCAGATTTAAATCTCCTAAAAGATTGTTGTTTAGTTTAAAATTTTTAATACCCAAAACAGCCGAAGGTAAAGTATTGTTACGGTATTTGGTCAGATGGACTTCACCGTTAATTTTGCCTTCAAAACTAAAATCGTGAAATTGCGGCGTAATATGTGTAAGATCTATACTGTCCAAACGGGCTACAAAATCAAGAGAATCATTATATTTCATTCCGTTAATCCAGATTCTTTCGTTATCGTGATAAATCCCTACATCATCGATTTTTAATGAATCAGAAGTCGGTTTGTAAACTATTCTGTTTAGATTTACTTCCGGATTAATTATCCAAGGTATATTTTTAAAATTTAGAACGGACTTTTGCAATCCGAATACAAAATTTTGCAACTGGTCCATGGTATAAAAAAACGATACGTCATAACGGTCCTTAAATTGGCTTCCTCCTTCAAATTTTGTTTTTAAGTATAATGTATCATGTATGGTTGTGTTTAACAATCGTAAGTTTTTAAATTTATAAAATCCCGTATTAATAGTATCAATTTTTAAAAATATGTTATACAATGGGTTTTTATTATCGATATTAAAATTCAGTTGGTCAAATTCGTTACCGTCATACGTTATTTTGGGCGATATGAATTTAAATTTCAATTGATTGTTTTCCGAATCGATTTTACCTTTGATTACCGTATTTTTTGCAATCTGAACATCCGGATTTAACAAATTGACAATTTTGTTGTGAACACGTAATTTATAAAACATATACTGTTGATTCTCAACAGGTTTTAACGGGTAATTTACAAATACACTTCCCAATGCATTTTGAATTAAAACCGGTACGGATTTAAACTTGAATTTTCCTCTGATATATCCGTTAATTATATCATCCGAATCGAAAAGTATTTGACGTTCCATCTTATCATTAAAAACGGAAGATACGGTAAAGTCGTTAAAATTATAGGTATTATATTGATTTACGATTTTCAAATTATGTGACTCCAACTTTCCCACAACATCTTCAATTCCAGTCCATTCTGTTTTTACATCAACTTCGCCATAGACACGCGTAAATTCATCTTTTGCAAAATTGAGATTATATAAATTAGCATAACAGACTTCCATAAAAAAATCCAGCTTACGTTTAGGTTTTGAAAAATCTATCAAACCGTTAAAATCCATTTCCAAACTTTTGTCATTAATATCAACTTGTCCTTGGAACAACTTATTTTGGAAGGTACCGTTTATCTCAATATTATGATAAGTGTAATTATTGTAAGTTACCGAACTTATACTACCAATTAAGTTGGCATTCAACGAGTTTAATGTCAATCCGGAACCTTTGATGTTAAAGCCGGCAGACAAATTATCAACCGGTTCTTTGAAAAAAGGTTTTATTATAAAATTTTCCGTCACAATACGCCCTTTATAAGAGGTTTTTGATAATTTGGTTAAATTGTTCATTACCAAATTAACAGAAAAGTCACCGAGTTCGGTTAAAACCTCCAAATTTGTTTTCAGATTTTCAATTCCGTAAAACAAATCACCGGTCATTTCCAAATCACCAAATGGCTTGAAAGTGTTTACCAACCGTGAATTGATAACATCAGGAAGTAACATTTTCAATTTTGCAAACGAAATATTTAATTGACTCAAGTGGCTGACCACAATGAAATGGTCATCATTAAATATATTTTTTAAAATGAGGCCTCCTTTGATATAAATACTATTGTCGGTAGAAGCTTTTAAACTATGAAGTTTTAAATCGTTTAAAGTTCCTGACAATGCCGTTTTAAGATTCAAATGCCGTTTACCGTTAAATATTCCGGTAAATATATTCAAATCGGCAGTGGATATGTTGGCTTTTTTTATGTTTCCTTTTATCTGTACGGTATTCTCAAAATCACGATAACCTTTATCAGGAGATATAAAACGTAAATCCATAGCCAAGGCTGACCCGGGCGTTTTCATTTTAAGATTTTTAAAGTTGATACCATGGTCATTGTATTCAAAATTTGTCGTCAATTTTTTTATTTTCAGCCCCCGGTAATCAAGCATTTGAAGACGATTGAGCCGGAAGGCTACTGTATCAGCAACTTGTTTAAAATCAGACAGTTCCGATTCCAATTTACTAAAATCCAAGATTTTCGGATGTTTTAAATTATAATCAAGATATTTAAAATCGGAATGTTTCAGACGTATTTTTTGAATATTGACGGCAAAGGCTTTTTGTTTTTTTTCACTTTTGGAATTTCCGTTTATTTTTTGAATAAAAATATCTAAATTCGATTTTTTACGGCCTTTATAAGTAATAACTTTACCTCTTAAATTATCGATTTTCGTCAGTCCGAATTTTAAGTTCCGTTCTTTATTAAAGGTCCAAGGATTCCGGATATAAGTTTGCAGTTTTTTAGCATAAAAAATTGTATCCTGATGCGTGTCAAAAGCAATAAACTCTTTTATAATGATTGCACCTGACAAAGTAACTTGAAGTTTGTCAATCTTAATATTCACACCGGTATCGGCATTAATCTTGTCGGTTACGCGCCGGGCAATAGCAGTTTGAACTGACGGTAAGGCCAAAATTAATGACAATAATATACTGATTATCAAAAAGATAATCAAAATACGGGATAATATTTTCAGAATTTTTTTAATATCGTTAAGATAATGGTAATTTTGCGTATAAAAATAGCAATTTTTATGCCTGAAAAAGCAAAAGACAAAAATAATAAAAGCATTTATATTTTAGGAATAGAATCGTCATGTGACGATACAGCCGCGGCAGTTTTAAAAGACGGCAAAATCATCAGCAATAAAGTTGCCAATCAAAGCATACACGAACAATACGGCGGTGTGGTTCCCGAGTTGGCTTCCCGGGCACATCAACAAAATATTGTACCGGTTGTCGATATTGCATTGAAAGAAGCAGGAATAGAAAAAAAAGATTTGTCCGCTATTGCCATAACCGAAGGTCCGGGTTTACTTGGTTCGTTACTGGTCGGCGTATCATTTGCCAAATCTCTAAGTTTGGCATTAGACATTCCGCTTATCGGTGTCCATCACATGAAGGCCCATATTTTGGCACATTTTATCAAAGACAACGAGATGAAATTGCCCGAATTTCCATTTTTAGCCTTAACCATCAGTGGTGGTCACACCCAAATCGTTCAAGTGAACGGTTATTTTGATTTTATCGTATTGGGCGAAACATTGGACGATGCCGTTGGAGAAGCTTTTGACAAATCCGCAAAAATTATGGGACTACCCTACCCCGGTGGTCCGTTGATCGACCGGTATGCCGCCAAAGGAAATCCGCAAGCTTTTAAATTTACCAAACCGCGGGTTGACGGTTTAAATTTCAGTTTTAGCGGACTAAAAACCGCTATTTTATATTTTTTACAAAAACAAACCAAAGAAAGTCCTGATTTTATCCAAGAAAACCTGGCTGATTTATCCGCCTCCATTCAATATACCATTGTAGAAATTCTTATGGATAAACTCAAATCGGCCGTAGCACAAACCGGTATTAACCGGATTGCAATAGCCGGTGGGGTTTCAGCCAATACCGGCATCCGCAAGGCACTACAGGATGCACAAAAACAATGGGGTTGGGAAGTTTTTATACCAAAATTCGAATATACAACAGACAATGCCGCCATGATTGCCATTGTAGGCTATCTTAAATATTTGGACGGTCGATTTTCATCATTAAGTTTGATCCCGAAAGCTCGAATGCCATTAAAACATATAGATTAGACATATTAGTAACCGGGCACAGAACAAGAAATATTGATTTAATCTGTGAAACTCAAAAATTAATAATCGATTTCGGTGTGAACAAGATTTGGGACCGTTTTTTTAGGTATGGTAAATTCAGATTCAATTTATCATGGTTAATATATCTATGATACAAAGAAAGTCAGTAAACCTGCAAAATTGTCAGTTTTTTTTAACAAAATTTTTAGAATAATATTAAAATTATGCTAATTATAAGCTTCTCAACATTACTTGGCATAATTTTGTTGTAAAATTGCAATGAAAAAATTTTTTATTATGGAAAATACTATAAATGTTATCGAACTTAATGAACGTGTCAAAGATGAAAGCACTTTTATTGACGTGCTTAAATTGGAAATCAACAAAGTGATTGTCGGACAGGACAAAATGATAGACCGTTTGCTCATAGGCTTATTGGGCAAAGGACATATTTTGTTAGAAGGTGTTCCCGGATTAGCAAAAACGTTAGCTATCAACACTTTGGCAAAAGCTATCAATGCTAAATTCAGTCGTATTCAATTTACCCCGGACTTATTGCCGGCAGATGTTATCGGAACATTGATTTACAATATACAAGAAAACAAATTTGAAGTCAAAAAAGGACCGATTTTCGCCAATTTGGTTTTAGCGGACGAAATTAACCGGGCCCCAGCAAAAGTGCAATCGGCTTTGCTAGAAGCTATGCAAGAACGCCAAGTAACCATTGGTGAAAAGACCTACAAGCTTGAAGAACCATTTCTGGTAATGGCGACCCAAAACCCTGTGGAACAAGAAGGAACATATCCGCTTCCGGAAGCCCAAGTGGACCGGTTTATGCTCAAAACCATTATCGACTATCCATCTCAAAAGGAAGAATTGGAAATTATGCGTCGTAACTTACAAGGTGATCTTTCCAACGTGCAACCGGTTACCAATACGGAACAAATTTTAAAAGCCCGTGAAGTGGTCAAAGAAATCTACATAGATCCCAAAATAGAACAATATATTTTGGATATCGTTTTTGCCACCCGTTATCCTGAACGTTACGGCTTGGAAAATTTAAAACCGCTGATTAATTTCGGAGCATCTCCACGTGCCAGTATCAATTTGGCTATCGCCTCCAAAGCCTATGCTTTTATCAACAAACGCGGTTTTGTTATTCCGGAAGATATCAGAGCCATGGTTCACGACGTTTTGCGTCACCGTATCGGGCTGACTTATGAAGCGGAAGCCGAAAATGTAACGACAGAAAATATCATCAATAAAATAGTTAATACGGTTGAAGTGCCTTAATATATTGATGAATTGATGAACTGAGGAGTGAGGAGTGAGGAATGAGGAAGTGTGCTTCGATACAATCCCTTCCCCGGCCTTCTTCGGGGGAATCACTCAGCGAACTATCCTCAATTCCTCAAATTGCCAGACGAATATACGGTATGAGGTAATGAATAACGTCAAAGAATGAAATGTTCTATGAAACGCAACATTCAACATTAAACATTTAACTAAACAAATGACCACAAAAGATATACTAAAAAAGGTTAGAAAAATTGAAATTAAAACCAAACGATTGTCAGATCATATTTTCGGCGGCGAATATCACAGTTCGTTTAAAGGACGTGGTATGACGTTTTCGGAAGTCAGGCCGTATGCTTACGGGGACGATGTGCGTAATATCGATTGGAATGTAACAGCCCGCTACAGGACCCCTTTTGTCAAAGTTTTTGAAGAAGAACGGGAACTGACCATGTTGTTGGCTGTTGACATCAGCGGGTCGCAATGGTTCGGAACACGCGGACAACTTAAACATGAAATGATAACTGAAATTGTTGCCACCTTGGCATTCTCAGCGACACAAAACAACGATAAAGTCGGATTGGTTTTGTATTCCGACGAAATCGAATTGTTTATTCCACCGCAAAAAGGTCGCTCGCATGTTTTGCGCATAATCCGTGAACTGATAGATTTCAAACCGCAACACACCCGTACAGATACGTCAATGGTTTTGAAATTTATATATAATATATTGAAGAAAAAAGCTATTGTTTTTTTAATCTCGGATTTTGTGGATGAAAATTACGAAGAAACTTTGAAAATCGTCGGAAAAAAACACGATTTAACGGGAATTATGGTTTATGACCCCATTGAAAAAGAGATGCCCGATTTGGGATTTGTCACCATGAAAGATTTAGAAACCGGACAACAAGCTTTTATTGACACCAGTAATAAAAAATTACGTAAGACGCACAATGCCAATTTTTTACGACGATTAGATTATTTCAAAAAATCATTTCAGAAATCGGGAAGCGGTGTGATATGGGTATCCACTACCGGATCATATATCAAAAAAATGTTACAATATTTTAAAGCAAGAGGATAAATAATCAATGAAAAAGATAATGAAATATATCATTCACATATTTTTAGTATTCGCTGCCGGTTTGTTGCATGCCCAGGATTTACCCGGCGTGCAGGTGCAAACCGACACGACACAAATCCGTATCGGCGAACAAATTCAATTATCGGTAAAAGCCAAAGCAGACACCTTGTCATTTGTCGATTTTCCCGAATTGTCAACTTTGGGTGATTTGGAAGTCGTCCGTTCAACCCCTGTTGATACTTTGCAAGCCAAACCGTTCAGGCATTTGCAAAAAAACTATTTTATTACACAATGGGACAGCGGTAAGTATGTTGTACCTCCCATACATATCAAAATCAACGACAGTATTTTTGTTACCGATAGTCTTAACATTAAAGTGTTACCCGTCGCAATCGATACAACCAAACAAGGTCTTTACGGTTTTAAAGAACCGGTCAATATCGAAGGAAAGCCTGTAAACAAAAATACCAACTCTCACTCAAAACTGTGGTGGCTGTTACTCATTCCCGTTTTAGCAATTGCTTACTATTTTTATCGCAGACGCCGTCAAAAAATTGTAGCACGTAAAGTGTTGACACCTTATGAAATAGCACAAAAATCATTGCAACAATTATCGCAAGAAAAATTGTGGTTACAAAATCAAACGGATGAACATTATTTACGTTTGACAGATATACTCAAGGATTATTTGGAAAACGAATTAGATTTGTCAGCCAAAGAAAAAATATCGCGGGAACTGTTACAAGAATTGAAAAAATACCGTTTTGAAAACGGGGCCTATTTCAATATCGAATTATTACAACGCTTGGAAGAAACATTAAGACGGGCAGATTTAGCCAAATTTGCCAAACTCGCACCCAATCCGGCTGATATCGATTTGGATTTCAATGTTATTAAAGATGTCATTGGTTTTGCCCATCAAATTGTTCAAAGCATAGCCGATGAAAAAGCCGCTGAAATAACCAAAACGGAAGCCGCTAAAAAGCGTAAAAAACGAATAGCGATTGTAATAGCCGGTGTGATCGTCTTGTTAATCATGATAATTGGCGGTGCCGGTTACTATTATCTCAAAAAAATGAAATTGGTGGATACCCTCAAAGAAAATATGTCAAAACCCGAATGGGTTTACAGCGAATACGGGAGCACACCGGCATTAGGATTAACTACGCCTCACATTTTACATGACGTTGATATATCGGCGGTTTTGGATACATTACCCAAAAATGTAACCCAACTATACGATGAAATTGCTATTTACAGCGATCAAAATTTGGTCAAAAAATACGTCATCCTTAGCGGAAGTATGGACTTTAAACAACAAATTCCTGAAAAGACCGATATCACAAAGGTAAGTGTAGCCGGGATTTTGCAACAGCTTAAAGCCCGTGAGGTCAATTTACAAGAGGCTGATATTGAAAGCGGTAAACGGTATTTCGGAAGTTTTGTAACGGATTTGCCTATCATTGGCAATAATCTGAAAGTACAATTTGACAGCCGTTTTTATCAAACGGATACCGGAGAAAAATTTGTTCTCGGCATGTATTTGCAAGGTAATAAAGATAATGAAGCCTTAATAGACAGAGTAATGCAATCGGCAGAGCTTATTAATGAGGAATGAGGAGTGATGAATTGATGAATTGATGAGTAAGTCACTGAGTGATTTTGCGAAGTATGAGCAAAATTGTATCGAAGTGACCGGGTTGATGAATTGAGGAATGAGGTATGAGTAAAAATATTTAAGTTATAAAAAATCTCTATTTCTCAATAATTGCAGTTTGAATCACAAAACATTCATTTAAAAAATCCATATCGTATAAAACAAAGCAAATTCTCAATTCCTCAAATATAAATACGAGCATATTGTATAAAACAGAATACAACTATCAAAGAAGAAAATAATCAATGAAACTATTAGACCATTACGAATTATATACGCCATATGCACTACTGTTATTATTGCTAGTGCCTGTACTGGCCATATGGCTTTACCGCAATCGGTATAACGAACGGGCAAAATTTTTATACTCAGATATAGCATCATTCGGTAGTTTTAAAACAATTAAGAATAAAATGTTACCGTTATTGACCGGTTTGGTTTTGATTTCGTTAGCATTGATTAGTTTGGGGATTGCCCGGCCACGTTCTGTGGATGTAACTGCTAAAACCAAGAAAACCAAAGGGATAGACATTATGTTGGCCGTAGATGTTTCTGCCAGTATGTTAGCCCGTGATTTAAAACCGAACCGTTTGGAAGCCTTGAAAAAAACCGCTATCAATTTCATCAAAAAAAGACCTAATGATAGATTCGGGGTTGTTTTATATGCCGGAGAAGCTTTTACACAAGTGCCTATTACCTCAGACCAACGTGTTGTCATGCAGGCTATCAGGAAGATAAATTTCAATCAACTCTTTAACCAACTGGAACAAGGAACGGCTATCGGTATGGGATTGGCAACCGCTGTAAACCGTTTAAAAGACAGTAAAGCTAAAAGCAAAGTCATTATTTTGATGACCGACGGGGTCAATAATACCGGTGAAATAGATCCGAACACGGCCTTGGAACTGGCCAAAGAGTTCGGTATTAAAGTTTATACCATCGGTTTGGGAACTAACGGGTATGCGCCAACCCCCGTAGGCTTGCGTCCGGATGGTAGTTTCGTATATCAAAATGCAAAAGTGGAGATAGATGAAAATCTGTTGAAAAAGATTGCAAAGGAAACCGGTGGAAGGTATTTCAGAGCAACTGATAATCGTAAACTCAATAAAATTTACAAAGAAATTGATAAACTGGAAAAAACGGAGATCAAAGAAACAAAATACTATAATTACAAAGAATTATACCGTCCTTATGTATTGATTGCCATTGGTTTGATTTTCTTGACCGGTTTAATACGCTATACATGGATGAAAAGTTTTGTATAATTAAAAAATTAATGTGGAAATGTATCAAATAGAAGCACCGGAATATTTTATTTTGCTTGTTATCATACCTGTTCTTTGGGTAGTTTATTTTTATATGCGTTTTTGGCAAAGAAAAAAACAAAAGGCTTTGTTTGAATCCCGGTTGCTGGATAAAGTTGTTATAGAGCGTTCCCGATTTAAGCCTTTTATCAAATTGATATTGTTGTCATTATCCTTATTGTTTTTAATTACCGGCTTGACCAATCCGAAAATGGGTAGCAAACTGGAAACCGTCAAACGTCGCGGAGTAGATATTGTCTTTGCCATTGACGTATCCAAAAGTATGGATGCAGAAGACATTGCCCCTTCACGTTTGGAAAAAGCCAAACGTTTGGTATCCAAAATAATAGACAATTTGGTATCTGATAGAATCGGCGTTATCGCTTATGCCGGTGAGGCTTATCCTTTATTGCCAATTACGACAGACTACGCTGCTGCCAAAATCTTTTTACAAAATATGAATACCGGTTTGGTCAGTTCGCAAGGAACAGCCATAGACGATGCTATCAATCTGGCTACAACATATTTTGACGAAGAAGACACAAACAAAATCCTGATAATTTTGTCCGACGGGGAAGACCACTCACAAAAAGCCGTTGATGCCGCTAAAGAAGCTACAAAACAAGGTGTTACTATTTTCTCCATAGGAATAGGAACGAAAAAAGGTTCCGTAATCCCGATAAAAAGTAACGGTGTCCTTTACGGATATAAAAAAGACAAAAACGGACAAACGGTAATTACCCGGCTCAATGATAAAATTTTAAAAGAAATAGCCAGTGTAACCGGTGGCAAATATATCGACGGAACCAATACCAAAAAGGTTGTGGCATACATCAAAGATGCCCTCGATAAAATGGATAAACGTGAATTTGAAACGACTAAATTTTCGGAATATGAAGACCAATTTCAATGGTTTTTATTAGCCGGATTGCTATTTTTAGTGATGTATCTTATTGTTTTAGAACGAGAAACCCAGTGGTTGCGCAAACTGAACTTGTTTAATGAACTTGATAGGATTGAAAATTAAAAATTATAGATTTTCCCGTCCGGCATGTCTCTGAGTCGTTTTTAAAATAATTCATATCCCATAAACAGTTAAATGAAAAAAATATGAAAACAAAAATCCTTATAATCATATCACTTTTATTTTTTAATGTTACCGCTCAACAACAAAACCACAAGCAAAACAAAGAGATTGAAAATTTGATCAATAAAGGATTAGAAGCCTATGATAATGCCGATTACAGCGATGCTGAAGTGAATTTCAGAAAGGCATTGGCTAAAGATCCGCTCAATGCTGTAGCTTCCTATAATCTGGGGTTGACAGAAACCGAAATGGAAAAAAATTTGGAAGGCGCCCATTTCTTTGAAAAAGCTGCTCAACAAACCGATGATCCGCTGTTAAAATCAAAAGCTTATTTTAACGAAGGAAATATTTGGTATCAAAAGAAAAAATACGATAAAGCCGTTGAAGCGTATAAAAACGCTTTACGTCAAAATCCCGACGATGAAGAAGCCCGTTATAATCTGGCTTTGGCCATGCAAAAACTAAAACAACAGCAAAAAAATAATAAAAACAAAAATAATAAAGATAAAAACAAACAAAATCAAAACAAACAAAAGAAAAATAACAAAAGCGACCAAAAGAAAGACCAAAAGCACTCAAACAAAAACCAACAGCAAAAAGACAAACAAAAACAACAAAACCAAAATAAGAACGGTCAAAAACCCAAACAACAAAATAAACAGGGACAAAAACGTAAAACCAAATTAACGCCACAACAGGTAAAACAAATATTGGTTGCTTTGAAGAATAAAGAGCAAAAAACACAGAAGAAAATCAAAGCTAAAATCTTAAAAGGTAAAGCCAAAAAACATAAACAAGATAAGGATTGGTAATTAAGTAATGAGTAACAAGTGGCATGTAGCGACATCCAGTGTCCCCGATAGCTATCGGGGGAGCGGGATAGCAAGTAACAAGTGGCGAATAGCAAGTTGCTCGGGGAATATCATGATATTTAGTAAACAAAAGAAATGGAGAATCATAAACAACAAAATATATTTTTTAGGCTAAATGTCTATAAGTTAGTATGAAAAACAATTAGAGATGTAAAGCTTTGCGTCTCTATTTTTTTTATCCATAACAAAAAAGTTACAAATAAACCACTATATTTGTACGATTTCTCAAGATAAAATCAATTTTTCCAATAAATTATTATGAGACAAATTATTTTTTTACTGATTTTACTACTTTTTCAAACCGGTTATTCCCAAGAGGATGCTTGGGTATTTTTTACAGATAAACCGCAGGCGAATAGTTATTTATCCAATCCGTTAAGTATGTTGTCACAACGGGCTTTGGACCGGCGAAACCGGTTGGGTATCAATTTGGATATTATAGATGTGCCGGTTGATAATAACTATCTCAACCAAATCAAACAAGCGCCAGGTATTACTTATAAAGGTAAATCCAAATGGCTCAATGCCGTTCACGTTACCGGATTGCAAACGTACATTGATAATCTGCTCAATCTCAATTTTGTCAATAAAATAGAATATGCCAACAAAAATATCGGTGTGGTTACACGTCCGCAACCTTTTAAAGAACCGGTAATTCCCATGACATCCCGGCGTGTAAATTTTGACTACGGCTATGGAGCCAATCAAATCAATTTAATGCACGGTGAAGTCATGCATCAACATAATTACACTGGAGATGGCGTACTTATAGGAATTATCGATGCCGGTTTTATAGATGTCGATACGGCCCCGTTGTTTCAACATTTATTTCAAAACAATAAAATTCTCGATGTTTACAATTTTGTAAGTAACAATGCCAACGTTTATCAATTCAGTATGCACGGCAGTGGGGTATTATCGACTATTGCAGCCAAAACACAAGGAGAATTGGTAGGTACGGCGCCCGATGTCAGCGTAGCCCTTTACGTATCGGAAGATGTGAATCAAGAAATGCCCATAGAAGAAACATATTGGGCGGAAGCTGCCGAACGCGCAGACAGTCTCGGTGTTGATGTGATTAATACCTCATTGGGATATCAAACCTACGATATACCCGAATACAGTTATACCATGTCAGATATGGACGGACAAACTTCTTTTATTAGCCGGGCAGCGGATATAGCTGTGTCACGTGGTATCAATGTAGTTATAGCAGCCGGAAATTCAAACGGCACATCTTGGCCGAAAATCGGCACGCCTGCCGATGCCTCTAACGTTATTACAGTTGGAGCAGTAGATTGGAACGGTATAATTGCGAGTTTTAGCTCGATAGGTCCCACTGCGGACGGCCGTATCAAACCCGATGTTACAGCACAAGGTTTAGGAACGGCAGTCTATTGGAACGGACAAGTTCAAGGAGGGAGCGGAACTTCTTTTGCTTCTCCCATAATAGCAGGTATGGTTGCTTGTATGGTCCAAGCTTTTCCTCAGAAAACACCGGCACAAATAAAACAAGATCTAATTGGTATATCAAACCGGTATAATAATCCCGATATTGAATACGGTTACGGCATCCCCGATTTTTCGCAATATAATTTGAGTGGCATTAAAACTTATTATCAAACTTCCGGTCTTATTTATCCTAATCCCGCCAACGGATACATTTTTGTAAAATTAAACAAAGATGTTGATTACCAAATATATACAATAGACGGTAAAATGGTTTTATCAGGCAAAAGCCAACGAAAAAAAATCGATATCAGCAACTTATCCAACGGTATTTATTTTTTTAAAACCGGAAATTTGATTCAAAAATTGGAAGTAAATTAAGCAACGAGTAGCCTATCAAGAGGGAAGCGGGATAACCAATAGAAAATTAATAATGGAGAACAAGCTCAGTGATAAAATCGAAAAATTTAAATTTGCACGAAATATTTGAATGGATTTATTTTATGTCTTTGTGCGTGTCCCCACTTTCTTTCGCAGGAGGGAAAAATCCAAAATAATAACACGCCTTATTTCCTCAAATAATTATTAAATTTGCATTACAATCACAAAATTTAAAACCATGTCAATGAAAAAACAAATTACTTCAAACAACGCTCCCGCCCCCATCGGTCCATATAGTCAAGCTATTCAAACCGGAGGCATAATGTTCATTTCCGGACAAATTCCTTTGAACGCTTTAACCGGTGAATTAATTACCGATAATATTGAACTGGCAACCCATTTGGTTATGGAAAACCTGCGTGCTATATTAAATGAAGCGGACATGAACTTCGGTAACATTGTAAAAACCAGTATTTTCTTAAAAGACATGGATGATTTTGCCGTAGTCAATGAAATATATGGCGGTTATTTTAAAGGCAAAACGCCACCGCCTGCCCGTGAAACCGTTCAAGTAGCCAGATTACCCAAAGATGTGCAAGTGGAAATTTCAGCTATTGCCGTTAAATAATAAAACATTTTAAAAGAATACGACTAAATTTCATTTAGCCGGTTTTATTTCATCTGTTTATTTTTTTATTTTAACATTTATGTAACCTTTGATGATTAAAATAATCATCACGATGTGTGTTTAATGATTATTTTAATCATGTCAGTTTCATCTCTTTTTTTTGATGATAAGCCACTAACCGGTCAATAGGACGGCGAATTACATCTTTGATTTTGATGCCGTATTTTTTGGCTGTTTCTTCAAGGACAGGACGAAAAAAATATGCAATAGAACCGATAAAATATACCGGTACTTCTTTGGCTTTCGGATACGGCAAGATACGTTTTTCGATAAATTCTTCAAAACCTTTGGCAATGAGTTGACGCATATAAGCTTCGTCTTTATGGTCAAACATAAATTCTGCAAACTGTCCCAAATAAGCATTAGGACTATCCTCTTGATATAAATGCCGTTTAATTTCATCGGGTTCCAAATTATATTTACGAATGAAATCTTTGACAATTTCATCAGGCATTTGTTTGTAAAAATAATCTTGCAGCAGTTTTTTTCCAAAATAATTGCCACTGGCTTCGTCCATGAGTATGTAACCCAAAGAAGGAACATTTTGATGCATTTCTTTGCCGTCAAAATAACAAGAATTAGAACCGGTTCCTAAAATACAGACAATAGCTTCTTCTCCACCCGATGCTGCATAAACAGCCGCTAACATATCTTCGGCTACATTGATCGCGGCATTTGGAAAAAGTTTTTCCAATACTTTTTTCAATTTGCCAGTGGGTCCCGATGTTCCACAACCTGCTCCGTAAAAATAAACTTCTTTAACTTGTCCGGCATTTTTGGTCAGTTCGTAATTATTAATCAACCTGTTTTCCAACTGTTGTTCTGTTAAAATAGCCGGATTTAAACCTCTGGTACGGGTTCTGAACAATTCTTTTTTATTATCATCATCTAACGCGATCCAATCCGCTTTGGTAGAACCGCCATCTGCAATTAAAATCATAGTTATCAGTTTATTAACTTTGTAATATAAAATCTATACAGTCATGAAAACCAAGCAGGTCTTATTGTTTTTTAAGTAAAACATAATACCCCCAAACAGGCAAATTTATTTTACCGGACAAATCTACATTTTTTCCGGTAAAATAATCTTTATACGTAACTTTTATTTTAAACATAAATTGTTGCGGTTTATCCGACTATTTTTGACCCTCAAGGTGCCACGGAAATTTACCTCTACCTTTGGGTGGAAACGGTCAAACAAACCCGCCATTATCAACCATGTATAACGACGATTGGAATGACTCAAGCGGTTTGATTCTCATAAATTATGATACGAATACTCAAAAATTTACCGGTAGCATAGATTTTAACACACATGATTTTAGTGAAGAAGGGGTTACCCCTGCCGGAACACAAATCAATAATTTTAAATTGATTTTGCGTAACCAAGCAAGAGATAGGCAATCTGCCGACTTATTAGCTTCCGACTACGGTTTCCAACCGACCACTACGGCCGATATGACCGAATTGGCAGCATCCGAAGTGATGTACATTAATAACGGTCAACTGTATGTATGTCCCGAATTTACACAGCAAAATGTTAATATTAAGATATTTGACATGAACGGCAAATTGGTCTTAGAAACACAAAGTGTAAAAAAAACTTTAAATTTATCAAATTTGTCAAGCCAAGTATATATTATCAAAGCGGTTATCAATAAAGAAAAATTTGCCGTGATGAAAATGTGCTGTAAGGTTTGTATTTTTCAACAAAATATCAAAATTCCGCTAATTTTAGCGGGATTTTTTTATAATAATGTATATTTGCCAAAAAATATTTTATGCCTATTCACAAAGCCGAATTTATCATCAGCAATACCGACGTGAACAAAGCCCCGCAAGAGCCTTTACCGGAATATGCTTTTATCGGGCGAAGCAATGTCGGAAAATCGTCGTTGATAAATATGCTGACCAATCAAAAAAAATTGGCCAAAACATCCGGAACACCTGGTAAAACACAGTTAATCAATCATTTTAAGATTAACGACTCTTGGTTTTTGGTCGATTTGCCCGGTTATGGCTATGCACGCACCTCAAAGACTACCCGTAAAAGGTTTCAAAAAATTATTACGGATTATTTTTTAAAACGTAAAAACCTGGTCAATGCTTTCGTATTAGTCGATGCCCGTCACGAACCGCAAAAATTTGATTTGGAATTTATGCGTTGGCTGGGCGAACATGGTATTCCTTTTTCAATTGTTTTTACAAAAGCGGATAAATTGAGTAGTAACGAATTAGGAAAAAATTTACGCAAATACAAATTGAGATTTCTCAAAGACTGGGAAAGCTTGCCAAAAACTTTTACAACTTCGGCCAAATCAAAATTGGGCAGAGACGAAATAATCAATTATATTGAACGTTTAAATGAAACGGTCAAAGATGACATCAAAAAATTTATTCAAAATAAAACATCATAAATACGGTTTGCTTATGTTAAAAAAAATTTTTCTGATAAGTTTGTTTTTTATCGTTAGCGGCACTTATGCACAAAGATTGTTTAGTAATTCACGGTCATTCGACTTATTCAACGGTTATACCAAATGGGGGCTGCAACTTGACGGACTTTTATATTTTCCGGCCGAAATAGATAAAACGAATAATTTTTCGTTTCACAGTCAGTTTGGTATCGGTTATAAATTCGGAGCCGTTTATAATCTCAATGCCTCTGACCATTTCGGGTTCCGATTTGGTTTATTGGCCGGACAAGTTCCGGCAATCAACACTTATTTTGTTTTAGATAAAGATGAAATAAATGCCGGCAGTGATTATCAATACAAAAAAGGTTCATCATATAGCCCAATATTTAATTTTTCTATTCCCATTCTGTTTGAATACCGTAATTTTTTAATTAACCGTTACACGATTAGCTTGGATGCCGGTATCCAAATAGAATTGACAAAGGGAGCGACTATATCAGAAACTTATGAAAATTACTATCACACAACTGTTGCCAATCCGGGTAGCTGGGATGTTGATTTGGTGATTAAAGGCGGTTGGTATTTCCAATTTAAACCGGTTATGGTACAAACTTCCGTCGTTTACAAACATCGTTTTGTCGACCAATATCAGGGAACATATACATTTGAAAACTTAAAAAACACACCTGATTTTTCAGGTAAATATACCCAGAAAGGCGATTATATCGGGTTAAGTTTCAATTTCTTTTTCCACCGTCAAGGCCGTGAGGTCGATTTGGGATGCCGTGGTACCGTTCACAGCAGACTCGTAAGAAAACGCCAAGAACGGATATTTAAAGAAAAAGAAAAAATACGCAGACGACAAGAAAAAATAAAACGCAAACGCGCCAAAAAAATGCGAAAAAAAGCCAAAAAAAGATGGATTTTTTGGTAAAAAATAATCAGTAATCCTTCGGTTTTTTATAATTCATTAAAAAAGCTTAATTTTACCAAAAATTTAAGCTATGTTGATTATTGGTATTGCCGGTGGAACCGGGAGCGGCAAAACAACGGTTGTCAATCAGATAGTCAAAGAATTTGCCAATGAGGATGTCGGCATTATTTCACAAGATTCATACTACAAAGACAACAAACATTTATCGTTGGAAGAACGGGCCAAAATTAATTTTGACCACCCTCGTGCCATCGACTTCGATTTACTTTATGAACATTTGACCCGGCTTAAAAACGGCGAAACCATAGAACAACCGGTTTATTCGTTTGTGCAACATACCCGCACGGGCGACACGATTTTGACCCATCCCCGTAAAGTAATGTTAGTTGAAGGGATTTTGATTTTCAATGATAGAAAATTACGAGAGTTGTTTGACGTCAAATTGTTTGTACATGCCGATTCCGATGAACGGCTCATCCGGCGTATCCGTCGTGATATTACCGAACGCGGCAGGACAGTGAACGAAGTTTTGTCACGCTATCAAACGACTTTAAAGCCTATGCACGAACAGTTTATAGAACCGACCAAAGCTTACGCCGATTTGATTATCCCCAACGACCGGCGCAACAAAGTAGCCATTGATGTCATTGTCAGTTTAATTAAAAACAATATCTGATGAAATCCGAATATCTTAAATATCTGACCAACCGATATGTAGTGGCTATCATTGTTTTTGTCGCTTGGATTAGTTTTTTTGACGATAATTCGTTGTTATACCAGCACGGCCTTAACAAACAAATTAAAGATTTGAAAAATAAAAAAGCTTTTTATTCGGAAGCTATTAAGAAACAAAAGCAAATGTTAAAAGACCTCGACGACGACAAAAAACTCGAAAAATACGCCCGTGAAAAACTATTGATGAAACAACCGGGCGAAGATGTTTATATTATTGATAATGAAAAAAATAAGGAATGAGTTTTTTTGGATTAATTATATTTTTATGTTGTGGCTCATAAAAAGTAAGATTAAAACATTACTTGATTGAACATCCCCGATTTCCCTTAAAATTAACTTCGAGAAATATTTTGAAATTTGTAACTTTTAAGTTACCTTTGCGTTATAAAAAAAGTAAGGGAAGTTATTGCTTATAAGGATTACTTTATTAATTTTCTTAAAAGTCAACCTGAAAAGGTTCAAAATAAAATTTATAAAGTGATTGAAATTATTGAAACTTTTGAACGCATTCCGAAAACATATTTAAAACAAATAAAGAAAACAAATGGACTTTATGAAGCACGAATTAGAATTGGAAAAAATATTTGGCGAGTTTTTTGCTTCTTTGATAATGGACAATTAGAGTTATTTTATTAACCGGATTTCAAAAGAAAACTCAAAAAACACAAAAAAAAGAAATTAAAAAAGCAGAAAAATTGATGCGAGAATATTTTAACGAAAAAAATGAAAATTATGGCTAATAATATCAAAACTTGGAAAGAACTAAACCACTATGGACTGAAAGTCCATAGGTTTGGGAAGGACTGAAAGTCCTATTCAATTATAAAATTGTCTTGACCATCTTGATTGGGCTTTCTGTGATGTTCCAAATATTCATTCAACATCTC